>CAUZNX010000182.1:0-4219 GCA_963580905.1 Dehalococcoidia bacterium
AAGTGGTTAGCGATGACCAACGTGCCCTCCACGGCCAGACGGTCGAAGTACTCCCAGCGCATCTTTCGTCCGGCCTCCGCATCAGCGTCGAACTGGAGGAACCAGTCGGGCTCGGTGAGCTGCACGTGGTGGACGGCGATGTCACCAAAGACGAAGGCCCTCTCCCCCTCCGACTCGATGTTCAGAATGGTGTGGCCCGGCGTGTGGGCGTTGGTAACCTTGGCCTTCACCTCACCGGTCAGATCGAAGTCGCCGTCGCGCAGCTCCAGCACACCCAACTCCTCCAAGGGCAACAGCTGGTTGACCACGTTGGGGCGTTCGCGCACCTCGGGCCTCGTGAAGTAGTCCCACTCGCTGCGCTGGATGACGTAGCGAGCGTTTGGGAAAGTAGCTCGGGGCGTGCCGTCGTCG
This sequence comes from Dehalococcoidia bacterium, assembly GCA_963580905.1. Classification (GTDB taxonomy): domain Bacteria; phylum Chloroflexota; class Dehalococcoidia; order Lucifugimonadales; family CAJWER01; genus CAJWER01. Next base: position 412 of record CAUZNX010000182.1, read on the forward strand.
TGGGACACGTTCCAGCCTACGTGGTCGCCGTGCAGATGGCTGAAGAAAATGGTGTCCACATCCTCCGGCTGTAACCCCAGCTCCCGCAGTCCGTCCAGCAAATGTCCCTCACCCTCAATACCTGGCGCCACTCGCATGCCAGTATCCACCAGGATATTGCGCCCCTCCGACCGGATGAGATAGACATCGATGACCAGGCGCACCTTGCCCTCCGGAGTCAGGTACTCCTGATAGTCTTTCCAAGTCTCCTCAGTGACTTGGGGAAAGGGCCGTGACGGATCTAGATCGAAGTTGGTGTCGTGGATCGCATCGATACGCACCTTGCCCACGTTCACGGTCATGCTTGTCATAATCGGTGCCTCCTCTGTTCGTCTAGCGTCGGGTGAATCGAGCAAACCGCTCCAACAGTGCCACCAGAATCACATTAGCGAACAACGTTAGCACAATATCAGCGTGTTGCAAGGGTAGCTGAACGGTGACCGGGTTGGAAACGGCCGCACAAAAGATGCCCGCCGCCGTGGCCGCCGTAATACCGTTGGGCGAGTCCTCGTAAACCATAGCCTCGCTGGGCGCTAGGGCCAGGCGCAGAGGCCCTGCTCATTCGCACAGCGCAGATGCTCCTCATCGCGCCGCTGGCCAACGATAAACTGAGCCCAAACAGCCAACCCCAGACTCGCTCCGTACGACCGGGATACCACGCTGACAGCCTCCACCATAGGCGATTCAGTGTCTAGGATCAGACCGTCGAAGTCGAAGATAATCCCCGTCATGAACGCGCACCCCATCAAGGGGATTATCGCGCGGTCGTGGCCTGGGCGCTTGTCCGGCTCTCACCGTCCAGTGTATATTGGTCTTTGTTAGCGTGGGCCTGTAGCGCAGTTGGGAGCGCACCTCAATGGCATTGAGGGGGTCGTGGGTTCGAATCCCACCAGGTCCACCACTCTGCATTTGGGTTCTAGGCGTTCCGCAAGTCTCACGGCTTACCCGACGAGCAGTATGCTGCGGGGCAAGGCCACCAGCCCCCGCCGATTCTCTCCGCGTAAGGAGTGCCCATGCGTATCAGTGGAAAAACCTACCTCGGTGTGCAGACGCCCCACGGCGTCCAAACGCGCATCCGCGAGGGACACAGCGAGGAAATTCTTGACCTTCGCCTCGACCTGACCAAAGGGGAGACAAGCGACTGGAACAATGAGGACCGCGGCCCCCAGCAACTGGCCTTGGCCGTCCTCTACGACGCCATGGGCGACGAAACCTACGCCTTAGCACGCTTCAAGGAATTCGCAGAGGATATAGTCAAGCAGTTCGAACCCGGCGCCCCGTGGCGGCTTCCGCTTCGCGAGGTCCTCATCTGGGCGCAAGGACATCCGCTGGCCCCCGAGAACCGCTAAAGCCCGTGCCTTCTGTCGGAGTTACTCCCTCCCACGCAGTATGGGATCCAGTGGAGCACCATTCAGTTTAACAAGCTGTCGGAAAAGCTTTTCGACCATGTTGCCTGGCCCCCTCCTAAAGAGGAAGAGGGCCAGGCAACATTATATCTAAGGGACACCCTCGGACTCCCGGTAACGGGGACTCAGGCGCTCGGCCGCATGCAAAGCAAGAGGCCCCTCGGAATAAGGGACCTCTTCATGGGTATCTATTGGTAGCGGGGGCCGGACTCGAACCGGCGACCTTTGGGTTATGAGCCCAACGAGCTGCCACTGCTCCACCCCGCAACGCGCTTTGCACGCTAACAAGGAACATCGAGCGAGTTGAGTAAAGGAAAAAGGGTTGAATTATGATCAAGCCCTCGGCCGATTAGTACCGCTCAGCTGAACACGTTGCCGTGCTTACACCTGCGGCCTATCTAGCAGGTAGTCTCCCTGCGGCCTTACCACCTTAACGGTGTGGGAAGCCTCATCTTGAAGCCGGCTTCGCACTTATATGCTTTCAGCGCTTATCCGAACCAGACATAGCTACCCGGCGGTGCTCCTGGCGGAACAACCGGTACACCAGAGGTCTGTCCTTCCCGGTCCTCTCGTACTAGGGAAAGCCCTCCTCAAGCTTCCTACGCCCACAGCGGATAGAGACCGACCTGTCTCACGACGGTCTGAACCCAGCTCACGTGCCGCTTTAACCGGCGAACAGCCGGACCCTTGGGACCTTCTTCAGCCCCAGGATGCGACGAGCCGACATCGAGGTGCCAAACCTTGCCGTCGATATGAACTCTTGGGCAAGATAAGCCTGTTATCCCCGGGGTAGCTTTTATCCGATAAGCCACGGCCCTTCCACACGGGACCGTGGGATCACTTTGACCGACTTTCGTCCCTGCTTGGCTTGTAGGCCTCACAGTCAAGCCCCCTTGTACCAATGCGCTCTACGGGTGATTTCCATCCACCCTGAGGGGACCTTTGTACGCCTCCGTTACCTTTTGGGAGGCGACCGCCCCAGTCAAACTGCCCGCCAAACACGGTCCCCCTGCTTGTTCAGGGGTTAGAGCCAAAAACCGAGAAGAGTGGTATTTCACTTGCGACATATCCATGCCAACTAGCGTCAGCACTTCCGAGTCTCCCACCTATACTACACATCACGACCCTCAGATCAATGTCAGGTTGCAGTAAAGCTCCACGGGGTCTTTTTGTCCTGCTGCGGGTAACGAGCATCTTCACTCGTAATGCAATTTCACCGGGCCCTTCCTTGAGACAGCGCCCCAGTCGTTACGCCTTTCCTGCGGGTCGGAACTTACCCGACAAGGGATTTCGGTACCTTAGGACCGTTATAGTTACGGCCGCCGTTCACCGGGGCTTCAGTTCGTAGCTTGCACCACTCCCCTTAACCTTCCGGCACTGGGCAGGCGTCAGCCTCTATACGTCGTCTTGCGACTTGAGCAGAGACCTATGTTTGAGATACACAGTCGCCAGGGCCACTTTGTTGCAACCCCAGGAGGCTTCGTCCGCGAGGGACTACACCCTCCAGGGTACTCCTTATCCCGAAGTTACGGAGTTAGATTGCCGAGTTCCTTAAGGAAGGTTCTCCCGTCCACCTTAGCACGTTAATGCTTGCCCACCTGTGTCGGTTTGCGGTACGGACACCTATGACTCTAGTTACGAAGATTTTCTTGCCGGTATAGCATCAGCGGACTTCCCTAGGGCGAACCCTAAAGTCGCTTTCCCCCTCAACTCGTAGCCCTGGAACGGATTTTCCTATCCCAGGATGGCCTACAGGGTCAGACGTACCATGTCCAATAGGCACGCTCTACCTAGCTTTCCGTGTCCCTCCTTAACCTTAAAACGATCCATAGGTGGCGCTGGAATATTGACCAGCTGTCCATCGTCTACGCCTTGCGGCCTCGACTTAGGCCCGACTAACCCTACGCCGAACAACGTTGCGTAGGAAACCTCAGGCTTTCGGTGGATGCGATTCTCACGCATCTTTTCGCTACTCATGCCGACATTCGCACTTCCCTGCGCTCCACCCCGGTTTACACCAGAGCTTCGACGCCCAGGGAACGCTCCCCTACCCCTCCCGCTTGCGCGAGAAGCCGCAGCTTCGGTTCCAAGCTTAAGCCCCGGTACATTGTCGGCGCCAAGCCCCTTGACCAGTGAGCTATTACGCACTCTTTAAAGGATGGCTGCTTCTAAGCCAACCTCCTGGCTGTCTGGGCGACCTGACTTCCTTTAACACTGAGCTTGGAATTAGGGACCTTAGCTGGCGGTCTGGGCTGTTTCCCTCTCGACCATGGAGCTTATCCCCCACAGTCTCACTCCCTAGGCATGGATTGAACGGCATTGGTGGTTTGATTGGGTTTGGTAGGCTCACGCCCCCTAGCCCA
>CAUZNX010000183.1:0-4219 GCA_963580905.1 Dehalococcoidia bacterium
CGCACATCGTTATCAGTCCGCTGTAGGCCGCCTGACTACGGCGCACATCTTCCGGAGCCCACGACTCAATGCTCCCGTAGGGCGGCTGAATCCGCTCCGGTCCATCCGAGTCGTCGTACATGCGGCGGTAATGCTCAGGCACAAACCACGGCTCGTGGGGATCGAAGCTCTCGACCGTGAGGAAGAATTTGTCCGCATCCCCGTTCTCCTCAAGCCATCGGACCGCTTCCGTCATCACGCGGGCGGCGAAGTAGTCCTCTTCGTGGAGTCGACCACGCATGTTCTTCAGCGTCTGACGCAGGCTGCCCGCCCTCTTGGGCTCGTCCGTAAGCTCCTCTGGCATCCACTGGCCCAACTCTGCGTCCGGTATGTGCGGACCACTCCTCTCAGGATCACGTTCCTGCCCTCGCAAGAATGTCCACTGGTCAAAGCCGCGCCAGTAGTTCTTCGATGGCTTGAACATGTGGTACACGTCCGAGATGAGCGCCGTACGATATCCACCCTTATCTCGCAGTAACTCAGCAAGTGTGTCCTGGTCCTCGGGAATCGGCCCCCATCCAGGAAGCCGGACGGAATCGCCTCGCAGCTTGAAGTCGCCGCCATGGAACGGATACACGTTGTTGCCGGTATACATGGCCCGGCGCGCTGGCAAGGTCGGCAGGGTCTCCGCGTAAGCTCGCGTAAAGATCCGCGACTCCGATGCGAGAGCGTCGAGGTTTGGGGTCTCGACCTCGCCCCAGGGCGGCTGTCCGAAGGCCCCAACGCAGTCCTTCCGCAGGGAATCGAAGACTACCATTACGATGTTTTTTTTCGAACCCATCCCACACTCCTTCATAGGGTCTTGCATATCCGTTTCACTCGTGTAACCTAGGCTACCAGACACACAGACCGGTGGTGAGGGCGTGTCTGCCAACGCTTGTGCCGTTCGAAAGGAATCTGCATGTACACCGACTTCAGGCTGACCGTTCCTAGGCTGCGTCAGAGAATCGAAGAACTGAGGCATGCCGTAGTACGGGACCGCGAGGAGATTGCTTCTTGGCGTGCCCATGACGGCGACCTCGACGACGGGCAGGATCCCGCTCTGGATGATTCCGCCTGGCCGTCACTGAAGTCCTGGGACGGGGCCACCGCACCCGCTTGGTATCGCGCCCGCTTTACGGTGCCACAGCGCTTCAACGGCAAGCCTGTCTCGCTGTCTCTGCGGGTCGGCGGGTACCTCCACTCATTGTTCAACGCCGAGGCACTGGTCTACATCGACGGCGAGTTGGCGCAAGGGCTGGACGCGTTCCACTACGATATCCCCCTCTCGGAAAGCGCAGAGGGTGGCCGCGAATATCTCGTAGCCTTGTATCTCTTCTGGAAGCCAGACTTCGACGTGACCGAATGGCTTCCGAGCCCTGGACGTGAGTACCCGGCCCTTGATGCAGGGACAGAGCTTCAGGTGATAGACCGTGCTACAGAGGGATTCTACTGGGATGCGGCAACGGCTTTCGAGGCCGCCGAGGCCCTGGGAGACGATTCAGCGGACCAGGTCCGTATTATAACGGCGGTGGACCGAGCAATTACCGCCGTCGACTACCGCGATACGCTGAACAATGCCTTCTACGAGTCCGCAGCAGCAGCGGGGGAAGCTCTACGCGCGGAACTGTACTCCTCCGGCCCTCCTGAGAATGGCGCCACCGCCCTTGCCGTCGGCCAGACTCACATCGACCTGGCATGGTTCTGGCCGATCGACGTCAACCGATTCAAAATAGGCCGCTCCGTCGCGACGGTCCTTGACCTCATGAATCGCTATCCCGAGCTGACTTTCATGCAAAACCAGGCCAAAGTGTATGAGTACTGCAAGGAAGACTTTCCCGAACTGTACGCAGCAGTAAAGGAACGGATCGCCGAAGGCCGCTGGGAGGTCAATGGCGCGATGTGGACCGAGCCCGACTGTAACATGCCCTCCGGAGAATCGCTGATTCGTCAGATCACGTTCGGGCTGCGCTTCTTTCGTGAGGAGTTCGGATCGTCGGGCGAGGCACTGGTCGTGATGGACGCCTTTGGCTACTCCTGGGCACTGCCCCAGCTACTGCGTCGCTCCGGGATCAAATATTTTCTCACCAACAAGATGTCCTGGAGCCAGTTCAACCGCCTCCCCTACGACTCCTTCAACTGGCGAGGCATAGATGGCAGCACTGTCTTGACACACCAGCTCACCGCTCGCTCTCCCGGACGCGCTGGGTGGATGACGACATGTAACGCTGTGCTGAGTCCTGAGATGCTCGCCGGCGCATGGGGCCACTACCAGCAGAAGGACAAGTCCGACCAAATCCTGTTTACCTATGGGTATGGCGACGGTGGCGGTGGCCCGACGACCCAGATGCTGGAACGTGCGCGGCGCGTCTCTAAGCTTGGCGTGCCGCTCAAAATCGAGCACGGGACTGTGCAGGGTTACTTTGAGGAGTTGGAAGAAAGACTGGGCTCCGATCGCGCCCCCGAATGGTCCGACGAATTGTACCTGGAACTACACAGGGGCACGTACACCTCCAAGGGCATAATCAAGAGAGGTAACCGCAAGGGCGAGGTTGTTGTCCACGACGCGGAACTCTACGCTGCGATGGCAACCGTGCTCGTCGGTGCCGAATACCCGCGTGAAGACATTCGCGAGGCGTGGGACCGGCTTCTGGTGAACCAGCAGCACGACATCCTGCCCGGATCAATCACCCGTGATCCCGAGATCGATGCCATAGCCGACTACGCCCGCGTCCAGGAATTGGCAGGCCAGGTGGTAGTAGACGCCACGGCCACGATCGCGGAACGAGTGAAAACCGAAGGCGACACATTAGTCGTCTTCAACCCGGCCTCCTGGTCGAGGTCCGGCGTGGCGAGTATTTCACCGGAAAACCTTCCGGATCAGCTCCAACTGGCAGACTCGAGCGGACGGGGCGTACCACATCAGATTTCCGCCAGCCCCACCGATGCAGGCGATCTGCTAGTGCAGGTGGATGGCGTACAGTCCTGCGGCTACACGTCCATCGCGGTTCATTCGGGCACCCCAAAGGAGACTGCGTCGCCGATCACCGTGACCGAGTCCTCGATGGAGAATCGTTTCTTCCACTTGGAGTTAGATGGACAGGGCCGGATCACATCGATCTTCGAAAAGAGAGCTGAGCGCGAGGTGCTTGCCCCTGGCGAAGCAGGTAATGTGTTCCAGCTATTCGAAGACAAGCCGATCGACTACGACGCCTGGGATATCGACCTCTTCGCCCATGACAAGGTCTGGGAAATGGATGGGACGGCCGAGGTGCGTGTGCTGGAGACAGGGCCGGTTCGCGGCACCGTGGAGATCAAGCGCGCCTTCTCGCATTCGACGCTGGTGCAGCGCATTCACGTATATGATGCGACCCCTCGGATCGACTTCGACACAGAGGTCGAGTGGCACGAGAGGCACACGCTCCTCAAGGTCGCCTTCCCCGTGGACGTCAACGCCACAGATGCAACCTACGAGATCCAGTTCGGCAGCATCCAGAGGCCTGTGCACCGCAGCACGCCGTGGGACCAGGCACGCTTCGAGGTAAGCGCCCAGAAGTGGGCGGACCTGTCGGAGGGCGACTACGGAGTGTCCCTACTGAACGACTGCAAATACGGCTATGACGTGAAGGACAACGTCATGCGCCTGAGCCTGCTGCGATCTCCGACCCAACCTGACCCCGAGACGGACCAAGGCCACCACCAGTTTACTTACAGCCTCTACCCCCACACAGGGGATTGGCGAAACGGCGCGGTGCGGGCAGGATTCGAGCTCAACTACCCAATGACAGTGGTCAGGACTGCGGCTCACGAAGGGACGCTACCACAGGAGATGTCACTGGTCTCATCAAGCCGGGATGGCGTGTTCGTAGAGACCGTAAAACTGGCTGAGGACTCTAATCGGCTGGTACTGAGGTGCTACGAGGGGCACAACATGCGGGGACGAGCGGAGCTGCAGCTGGGTGTGGGTGTGGGTGAGGCAATCGAGGTCAATCTACTTGAGGAGGACGAGGGTCCGGTGGGCGTGGACAACGCAAGCCTCACGTTCGACGTGGCACCGTTCCAGGTGCGGACCTTCGCGGTCGAGACGGAGCACTCCACATAGGGGGCGAAGCTCGAAGGGTCTGGGTGAAGTATCGACCTCAGCACTATGGAGGTGTCGGGAATTCTACGGCCACAGGCCATGAGTAATCTCCCCATCCGG
>CAUZNX010000184.1:0-4210 GCA_963580905.1 Dehalococcoidia bacterium
CTAGACGGCCGTCTAGGCTCAAAGCCAATGCTCACATTGCTGGGCCTCGGTGCGGGTTTGATCATAGCGGGAATCGGAATGTATCGAATGTTAATGGCCGTCGTATCCGAGGGAACTGAATCTCCGGATCAAAGTAAGGAATAGTGTCAAGCCTCCTCGGTAACCCCAAACTTCTCACCGCCGTAATAGCGGTAGGAATTCTATTCATACTCGGCCTCGTAGGCGGCGCACTGGGCAACCAGTTTGGTGGCGGCTTCCTCGGCGCTCCCCTTGCTCCAATTGAGCTCAAGGCCGAGCCCATAAGCCCCGATCCCATAATCGGCGACTTCAAGATCACCAACACGATGGTCAACACCTGGATAGCCATCGTAATCCTCGTCCTCATCTCCTTCCTCGGCACCCGCCGCGCGACTGAGATTCCCTCCAGGCTTCAAGGCTTCCTTGAAATCATCATCGAATTCTTCCTCGGTCTGTCCGAAAGTGTGGCGGGGCCCAAGAACGCTCGCCGGTTCCTACCCCTAGTCACCACCATATTCCTGTTCATAGTCACATCCAACTGGCTAGGCATCCTCCCAGGCGTCGGGACCATCGGGTGGGTCGAGTCCCCCGAAGAGATCCAGCACCACAAGGAAGCCGCTCTCGACGATCCCCACGACCTGGACCTAAGCTCCGTCAACCTGCAGGTTTTTGAAGGCGACGGCGGATTGGCCCTGCTATCGTTGGGCTCCATCGACGACGCTATTACCCTCGAGGAGTTCGAAGAGCACGGCGTAGAGGACGGCAAACGCGCCGGGATACTGATCCCCTTCTTCAGAAGCGCCAACACCGACATCAATACCCCGCTCTCCATGGCGCTCATCGTAATGTTCATGGTCCACTTCTGGGGCCTGCGTAGCCTCGGTGTACTAGGGCACGTGGGCAAATTCCTCAACTTCAAAGATGGGCCGATCGGCCTCTTCGTAGGCATCCTCGAAGCCATTGGCGAGGTAGCCCGAGTCATCAGTTTTACCTTCCGTCTATTTGGCAATATCTTCGCGGGCGAGGTTCTCCTCATCGCGATGGCGTTCCTGATACCCCTCGTCGGCCTTGTGCCGTTCCTCGGCCTGGAGCTGTTCGTCGGCCTGATTCAGGCGTTCATATTCTCGATGCTGACCCTCGTGTTCGCTACATCTGCCACCATAGCCCATGGGGGAGACGACCACTGACGCCACGCCATTTGAGGGTATAGACCCGGCGCGTCCTGAACAATATCGATCGGGGTTCACACAAACACATAGATCAATAGCAGGGGCAAAACAGAGGAGTGCAGAGGGGCGCAGCCCAACTGCCGGAAGCGTGAGGGGTTCCCTCACATGCCAACTCCTCCCTGCTCTTCGGGAGATGTCTCCCGCAAATCTGCGAGCAAGTGGTAGAATCGGCGGGGCTTAGCCCCAATTCGAAAAAGAAGCGTTTAAGGAGAATGGGATGATAGAAGGAAATATCGCCGACATCGGTGCCGGACTCGCCATTGGCCTGGGCTCTATGGGACCCGCCATCGGCATTGGGATGCTGGCCGCAAAGGCAATGGAGGCACTGGGCAGAAATCCAGAAGCCGCCGGACCGATCCAGCAGAACATGATTCTGGCCATCGCATTCGCAGAGGCAATCGCCATCTATGCCTTGGTCGTCGCAGTAATCATAAAGTTCGTCTAACAACGCCGGCCAATCGATAAAGACCTAGGCGTGGCCTGAAGCGGCCGGCGCACCGGCCATTGCCGGAGTCGCCTGGTTGTGCCTCTAGTTTCCTTCTGGGACAGGGGCGCCGCTGAGGCTGAGAGCAAGATTATGGATGCACTTGGAATAAACCTATCCGGTCTGTTGACACAGCTCGTGAGTTTCACATTGCTATTTGTGCTGCTCTACGCCGTGCTCTACAAGCCGATTCTGCGCATGCTCGATCAGCGTGCTGAGAAGATAAAAGAGAGTCTGGAGACCGCCGAGAGGGCTCGAGACGATGCCGCTCGGTCTTCAGAGGCCGTCGAGGCACAGCTCACCGAGGCACGCGCCGAGGGCCAGGCGATGATCGTCCAGGCCCGTGAAGTCGCCGACCGCTTCCGCGAAGAGGAACTGGCAAAGGTCCGGACCGATATCTCCGCAGAGCGAGAGCGCGCCGAGGCCAGCATCCAGAGGGAACGCGATTCCGCCATTGAGGAACTGCGCAGCCAGTTCGCAGACCTGGCCATCACCGCTGCGGAGAAGGTTATACACCGCTCCCTCGACGGTGACGCACATCGAGAGCTAATTGATCAGGTTCTTGAGGAGGGCTCCAACATCTCCGGCAAGTAGGCTCGGCCTGCCATCTCGCCGCGACATCGGAGCAAAACATGCCAAGGGCCGCTTCACCAAGACGATACGCTCAGGCGGTCTTCCAGATCGCAACTGAATCTGGCCAGCTTGACGCCTGGTCAGATGACCTGCGCACGGTCGCCACCGCCCTCGAAAACAAAGAGCTGGCAGGGATTCTCGACTCTCCACAGGTTCCAGCAGCGGCCAAAATCGAGACGGTAAAGACAGTTCTTGGCGACGCCGTCGACCCGCTCGCGACCAACCTGCTAGCGCTTCTGGCAACCAGGAATCTCGCGAACCTGATTCCAGGAATCATCGAGACATTCGAGGCCCTCGTCGACCACCACAATGGCATCGAGCGTGCAGAGGTCATATCGGCCGCGCCGCTTGACCAGGACCAGGAAGCCGCCATTAAAGCGGTCCTGGTCAAACTAGTTAACAAGGACGTTCGCCTGTCCACAGGCGTAGATCCGAACATCCTCGGAGGCCTTGTCGCCCGTGTGGGAGACCGCGTCATCGATGGAAGTCTGCGGACCAGGCTCCAGGGCATGCGCCGCACCGTCGTCGAACAAATAACCTGAACCATATCTGCAGGGGGACCAGTACCCTTGCCAAGTGTCTGAGGAAGGCCCTCAGACCCCGCCCTAAACCCTTCAGGGCGGGGCGGTTTCTCTTAGGGAGGCAGCGATGGCAGTAAGAGGACAGGACATAGCGTCCGTTATCAAACGGCAGATCGAAGAGTTCGGTCAAGATCTCACGATGACCGACGTCGGCGTCGTCGTCGAGGTCGGTGACGGAATCGCCAGGATCCACGGCCTCTCCGGAGTTGGCTCAACCGAGCTGCTCGAGTTCGAGGGAGGCACCATCGGCATGGCCCTCAACCTCGAAGAGGACGGCGTCGGCGCAGTTATCCTGGGCGACCCCCTGTCCGTTCAAGAGGGCACCGAGGTCCGCAGCACCGGCCGCGTCGCTGAGCTGCCCGTAGGTAAAGAGTTCCTGGGACGCGTCGTCGACCCCCTCGGTAGGCCCATCGACGGCAAAGGCCCAATCAAGTCCACCAAGACCCGCCCGGCTGAGATCGTCGCACCCGGCGTGGCCGCGCGACAATCCGTCACCGTCCCGGTCCAGACCGGAATCAAAGCAATCGATGCGATGGTCGCCATTGGCCGCGGACAGCGCGAACTGATCATCGGCGACCGAGGCATCGGCAAAACCACGCTGGCCACAGACACCATCATCAACCAAAAGGGCGGAGACCTATTCTGCGTCTACGTCGCAATCGGCCAGAAGATCGGAAAAGTGGCCCAGACCGTCGCCCTTCTAGAAGCAAATGGCGCCATGGAACACACTATCGTAGTGTCCGCCAGCGCCTCCGACCCGGCCCCATTGCAGTTCCTGGCTCCCTACGCCGGCTGCGCGATGGCCGAAGAGTTCATGTACAACGGCCAGGACGCTCTCGTCGTCTATGACGACCTCTCGAAACACGCATGGGCCTACAGGCAGATGTCGCTGCTGCTCCGGCGCCCTCCGGGCCGCGAAGCATATCCAGGCGACGTCTTCTACGTGCATAGCCGCCTCCTCGAAAGGTCCGCCAGGCTCTCTCCCGAGCTCGGAGGCGGGTCGATGACCGCCCTGCCGATCATCGAGACGCTCCTGGGCGATGTCTCGGCCTATGTTCCAACCAACGTAATCTCCATCACAGACGGCCAGATATACCTGGAGCCGGAACTGTTCATGTCGGGCAAGAGGCCCGCCGTCAACGCCGGTCTCTCCGTCTCACGAGTCGGCAGCGCCGCCCAGAGCAAGGCCATGAAGAGTGTAGCTGGGAAGCTCCGTCTAGAGCTGGCCCAGTACCGCGAACTTGCCACCTTCGCCCAGTTCGGCA
>CAUZNX010000185.1:0-4204 GCA_963580905.1 Dehalococcoidia bacterium
GGTCGGAACAGGCGTAAAGGACCGTGGCGGCCAGGCCGACGACGATCAGGTGGACGAACAGGACAACTCGCCCGCCACCCACCGAACCGAGACCGGTCATCCTCCGAGTGGAGAGAACCCGCGCTGGTTCAGGGTCCGGGCATACCATCCGGTATCCGTCTGGTAGGCCATCGATAGCTGGAGGGTGTCCGCGCCGAGAATGATCTGAGTGAATCCAGCTTCGTAGAGGTCGCGCTGGTCGACTTCAAGGGTGAACGTTCCAGAACCTGAAATTGTTCCCTGCTCGATGAGTAGGCCCGGGGCGGTGAGGCTGTAGTGGCCGTCTGTCACCCCTGCAGGTGGTGTGTGGGTAAACGTGATCCGCTCCACGTAGTCACCGTTCGGGGCAGAGGTGATCGGGATGGTGGACGTAATCTTTGCAGCACTGAGTTGGTCGGTGACGTAGAAGTAGTAGGTCGAGTCCTCGGTGCCGAGGACGGCCGACAGGGGGTGTTGGTAGCCATAGACACCCAGAGTCGTGCGCCCGTCGGCGACGAGAGCGGGATCTGGGGCCAGACCAGTTGACGGGACTGGGCGGTCTTGGACGGCGGAGACGTGCACCTCGTAGACCCCTGGCGTCTCGACGACGAACGACATCCCAACCGGGTCCACGTAACCGACAACATTGGCCCGGTTCTCGAAGCGATGGATCTCCCCTTCCGGCCCGGTGACGGTCACCTCCACGGCCACGTCAAGAGTCGGCCAGGCCTGGCCGCTGAAGGTGAACCGGTCGCCCGGTTCGAGCACGCTACCGGGCCGAGTCCCCGTGGGAGTGATGAACAGGTCTACGTCGCGACCGCGGTGGGTCAACAGCGGCCCGCAGGTGCCGAGGCCGCCCACAGCACCCTGGTAGGGCGGGCAGACTCGAGCGCCCTTTGAATCTCCGAACGTGCAGGTGCCGTCGTCTGTGCATGTGGTTTCCTCGATGATGACGCCCATCGAGGCGTAGGGCACAAAGTGTTGTTGGTCATCGTTTTTGAGGACCGCACCGCCGAACAGCAACTTGACGTCGCCCTCCTCGTCGCCCTCGCTGTCGGATCCGGAACGGAAACCCCTAGTCGGACGGAAGAAGCCCCCACATGCAAGACCGATTTGGCAGTTGTAGTTGTCATGGCCGTACCACTGGTTGTGTTCACCTCCGTTGAACTCGGCGGCTGCCGCGAAGACGCTCACATCGGGTCGGATACTGGTCGAGTACCAGTAGGCCCAGGAGGTCACATCGTTTGGCCGGTGATGGATGCCTGAGCCACTGCCAGTGTCAGAAAAAACTTGGCGGTTGTCGGGAACTTCGATATCGCTTGAACCACATCCAGAACCGATGATTCTGACAACGACTGAGCAATAGGAGGCTGGTCCGAGCTGGGGTGCGACGCTGGAAAGCACATCCTCCGGGCCGGCCACGGTGACGATCGGGTTGATCGGCTGAAGGTCTGTGATCCATGCAACGTCACCACTGAAGAACGGATAAATGTGACCGCCCCGGTTGTCGTCGTCGGAGCCGGTGACCTCGCAGTCGAGTGAACCACAGGTGGGGTCGAGCGACCGCATGAAGAACCAGGTCCTCATGATGTCGTCGTCAGCGAGGCCCGAATTCCTATCGCCGTGGGCGATTAGGGGGGTGTCGGGGGTTGCAACGATCGAGGCCGTTGACCGCGTACCCATCCAGAGAGTGCCATCGACCGGATCGACGTAGGAGGCGGTGACGTTGATCCGGTACTCGCCATGCTGACTTGGCTGCCAGTGGTCTGCTGATTGGAAGTAGCCGAACTGGTTAGCAGTGCCGGTGACGGAATGGTTCTGGCGTTGGTTGGGGTCTCCGTTGACATAGTGGGTGATCTCAACGGAGATATCGGCGGGAACCCCGGGTTCCACGATGACAACCGGGTTCCATGCGTCGCCGACCTCGAGGGGGGTGCCTTCGAAAACCCCGAGGGAGAGGTCTAGTGGCTCGGCGACCCAGAACCCATACGTTCCCTCGATAGTGAAGTCGTCGCCGCGAGAGGACCGGAGGGTTCCGTCCAGGCGAACTGTGTGGCGCCCGAACTGCTCGAACTCGAGGTCGACATCATCTAGGAATGTGGTCAAACCGATGGTGTGGGAGGGTCCGGAGAAGGACAACCGAGATGGGTAGGGGGTTTCCCAGGCTGAAGCAATGAACATATGCACCTTGGCGTCCAGGGCAAGGTCTCGGGTATCGCCGTCCGGTGTGGTCAGCGAAATGCTCAGATTTCCTGGATCGTTTGCGTCGAGGCTGAACAATGGTTCGGGCAGACGGACGAATCCGGTATAGCCCACAGTCGGCAGGTATGGCTCGAGTGTGTAATGAATCTGCTGACCGGAGAGGGGATTGGTTGGTGAAGCGATGAAGGGACCTGAGTCAGTTCGCCGGCTTCCCAACGCGAACTGGTCGGTGTCCTCGGTGGCCACAATGCCTAGCCTCCCGGCTGTCCCCCAACTAGTTGCCGAGTTAAGGAGGGTCGCGGGGAGTCGCGGCAGAACCGGGTCACCGACGCCGAACATGGGGAGGTAGCCGAACCCGGTGTTGAGCATGAACGGTACGCCGTCGCTCTGCGGTGCGTTCTCGCTCTGGCTGAACTCGATGGGATTGCTTGGAGTTATCTTGCCGAACATGATGCGCGGCAAATACCAGCCCTGCTCCAGGGAAGCCGGCAGGTCGCCAGGGATCATGGTCAGATCAGATTTCAGGCAGTTGGGGGCGTCGACAAACTCGATGATGTCGTAGAAGCCCGCAGCCCCGTTCTTTGATTCGATCGGTAGGCCTGTAGGGGTGAGTGCGGGACCGTGAATGTTGACGTTCACCTGGGTGAGGTAACCGCCGTCATGGTCGAAGAGTCGGTAGAGGTGGATTCTCGGGATGAAGCACTCCTGGGGGGGGCCGTCAACGAACGCGAACTCGACCGAGCGATCCGGGCCGAATAAAGATCCCTGTGCCGACCACCTTGTCCACCTTGATCCGGTACGTAGTCGGCCCAGCGTTTCGAAGGAATCAGAATCTGCGGTTCTGGGTGTGGTCCAAGGGATTGTGAGCACGGTCACCGGGCCATCAGAGAGCCCTATGTCAGTGCAGTTTCCCTCGTGTACCGGGAGGACATAGAGCGTCGAACCAGACGCGGCCTCCAGTTGTGCGTCAAAGGAGCCGTCGGGCTCCAGGCCTGCGCAGTCCTGAGTTCCCCATTCGACGGCGGCGACGATGACCTCGTCCCAAGGCCTTCCCCCGCCGTCAGGTCGCCGTTGGTAGGGAATGGCGCCGGCACCGCCATGAACGCTGACCATGCCTGTTTCATCAGGCGGTGACACGACGATCCGATCGGGACGAGGCATCGTGTCACGGTCGTGGGTCTGCTGGTACTCGTGGAGGAAGAGATACGGAACCGGGGTGATGCCGCTGGCCAGACTCGCTGGTTCCGTAGGCCTAACTGCGGGTTGGGTGGTTGTGGTGGTGGTGCCGGCGGGCTGGGTGTCGGTCTCCAGGCTTGCTACCTCGTCTGAACCCGTGGTGCCCGATTCGCCTCGGAGTCCACTTTTCACGTCAGCCAGACGGGCGAGGAGGCTGTCCCGCACTACACCGTCGATGTAGTCGTCCGCAAAGACCGTCTCCACGTCGTCAACGACATCAGCCAACTCCCAGACGTCCCGGATGTCGGCGATCTGTGAATCGAACGCCGCCAGCAGGTCCGGGTCGTTTACGTCAAGGTCGTCCGCTCGGCTCCGCTCGATTACCTCCCAGACGGTCTCACCAACAGCCGTGGAAGACCCGCCAGCAGGCTCCGACTCGCCCCCTCCCGCCGGTTCGGCCGACGAAACTACATCCGACCCTTCGGATACCGCGGTGGTCGACGAGGCCGTAGAGGTCGGCGTCGTCTCCGTGGAGGCAGGTGCGCCGGCCGTCGACGTAACGTCGACAGCCGGCATCGGGTTCGGCGCTCCACTTTCTGGGCCACCGCCACTGCAGGCACCTACGACGAGCGCACACGCGACCACCAGCGATGCCCACCTCATGCCCGAACAGTAGTGGGCCACCTGTGGGGTGGCAGTTTGTCGGGCTGGGGAGATTTGAACTCCCGACCTTCGGTCCCCCAGACCGACGCGCTAACCAAGCTGCGCCACAGCCCGCTGTGGAGCGGTCACTCTACCGTCGGGGTTC
>CAUZNX010000186.1:0-4201 GCA_963580905.1 Dehalococcoidia bacterium
TCACGACCATCAACGAGCTAAAGCGCCGCGATTCGCCGACACGTTTCAAGGAGATCGGAGAGAATATACGCGCGGCGGTGAAGGAAGCCATCGCAGATGTGGGCATATCCGCTGACGTGGTCGGCCTATCCAAGTCTCCGGCGTTAGTCATCGACCTGCCGGACGAATCGCTGCGACCAAAGGTCATGACCCTGTTCATTCAGGAGATGGCCAAGCGCGGCATCCACACTGGCGGTGGATTCATGGCCACACTGGCACACACGGACGAGGACATCAAGATGACTGCAGACGCCGCTCGCGAGGCTCTGACTGTCGTGCGAGACGGCCTAGAAGGCGGTCTCGACGAGCTGCTCGAAGCCAAAGAGAAGCGCGACGCGATCCTCCGCATCGTTCGCTAGGTCGGCAGGCTTTTTCAGCGGAAATTGAAGGGGGGGGGTGTGGGCAAGTTCCCGCACACCCCCTAATACTATGTCCTTCGCCCGCTAGTCGATCTAACTACGCCCCAGGATCTCTCGGAGGCCTCCGGCTCGTTCGTTCAGCCATCCGTAGATCATGTGCAGATCGGTGCCGATGGCGTAGTGCTTGACGCCCAGCTCGATGTTTTCCGCTGCGTCGTCCGGGTGGTTGATTTCGGCCCGGGGCTGAACGCCCATGCTCAGCGCGGTCTTGAAGATGTGGTTCCGGATCTCGGTGTTCTCCTCGGGGGGAATCTGGCGCATCCTGCCGAGGCTCATCGCGTAGTCGTTGCCGCCATATACCACCATGTCGATGCCGGGTACCTTAAGCATCTCCTCCAGGTTCTTGACAGCCTCGTCTTTTTCGATCATGAGCGCGATCACGATATCATCCAGGGCCTGCACGTACTCTGGTGTTCCCGACACAAGCCCGTAGTCGGCAAAACGACGGTCGGCCGAGCCATAGCCGCCCTTTGCGTGCGGAGTCTCGGCCCTGACAGCCGCGACGCACTCCTCAACCTCGGCGGCGTCGTGGGTATCGGAGAACAGGATGGCCTGGAAACCGGAGCCGATGGCTCGCTGCGCCACAAATTCTCGGTTCAGCCGATCGACCTTGATCATGCCGGCCATGTTATACAGCTCCAGGGAGCGACCGAAGTTATCGAGCTCCGGTAGCGTGTAGGGGCCGTACTCGGCGACGAACTCTATGTAGTCGATCAGGCCCGTGTGACCGATAATCTCCACCACGTCCGGATTCGTGGTCATGGTGTGGGTTCCCACCGTCGCCTTGTCCTCGATCAGCGCTTTTCTGAGCCGGTTTTCTCTCATATCACACTCCAGCCTACTGAGTATTTTTTGACCGTCACGGCCAAGAGGATACACGCTGCGAGGGAGTCTGGCGACCCCTGTTAGCCAAACAGCGCGGCGATCCTCTCCCCTACTAGTTTTTCTTCGCCGTCCCGAAGTCCGAAGACGTGAATAGATATGTAGTCCTCCCCCGCCCGCGTACGGGTAAAGACTGGGGGATCTCCCTTTTTGAGTTGGTCGACAACATCCGAGGCGGTCATACCGGTGATATCGGGATCGAACTCCAGACGCAGCCCAAAGGCCAGGTGGCCTACGACGTTTTCCAGGGGAGTCACGGTGACACCGTGGATACCCTGCACGCGTTCGATAATGGCACCGCTCATGCGCTCGGCGTCGGCGAGCCGGTCCTCGTGGTTCATTGTCAGCCAACGCCTGATTGCCGCGACAGCCCCGACCATCTCCTGCCGGTCCACCTTCTGGGGTCGTCCAATGCCGCGCACCTGCCGACCTTCGTAGGCCGCGAATGACTGTAATGCAAGTGCTGCGATCATCTTCTCGGTGCCGAGGGCGTACCCGGTTGAGTGGGGTGCGCCGATGTATTTGGCCGCGACACACTGGAAGTCGGCACCCATCCTGATGTACTTGCCGATGTTGTCCAGCGGGTAGATTTGGCCTGCGGCGTCGACGAGGACGGGGACTCCGTGGCTCTTGGCGACCTCAATAGTGGCTTCAAGTGACAAGGCCAAAGGGTCCGGCCTCTGCTCCTCCGCGAAGTAGTGGACCGCGGCCGTTTTGGGGCCAATCGCGGCGTCTAGCTGCTCGGCGGTCGTACGCTCCGGGTCTCCGAACTCCACGAGTCTGGCTCCGGCTAGTTCCAGACATCGGTCGTACCAGTATCGTTGCCTGGTCTGGATCAGTATCTCGTTCTTCATTCCCGTCGTATCGGGCAACTGCTGGATTCGTTGGTCGTCGGTGCCAGCCATTACAGCAGCCGTCGCCAGCGTCAGGGCTGAACCTGCGCCTGCCGTGATATAGGCCGCCGGTACGCCGGTCATGGCAGCGATTGCCGCACCCGCCTTGTCCTGAAGCTCCATAAGGGGGATGTAAGCGTCGTTGGCACGTTCCATCGCTTCCCTTACCTCGTCAGGTGGGCTAGAGCCGCCCAGCATGGTAACGCTGCCTATCGCGTTGACTACGGGCCGAGCCCCCAACTCCTTGTATATGTCTCCCCATCCGACATCTGTTGCACTGATGGTCAAATCCTCCCAGGTATGAGTTATATATGGACCTGAAATGGCCTACGGCGAGGACAACGCTCGATAAGGATAGACAAATATGTGCTGGTATACGAAGTACCCACTTCAGATTGACGGTTTGTACCCACGAACTCGTCGCTCCCCTGCGATAGTATCTGGGTAAAGAGGCCAGTCCCAGGGTTCGTTGTGCGAACTGAAATTCGCTGGAACTCTGTCACCCGCCCGTGGGCCTAAGTCGACAATGCATCGCAGCCTACCCAGAGCGGCCATCTTACTACGACACAGACCGTTTCGTGCCCGTGGGTAGAGCAGACCACGGCCCGGACGCAGAGTTCAGTTCGAGGAAGGCAGATATGTCGGAGAGATCATCACATCCGCAGATCATGACGAGGGAAGAACTGCTGGCCTCATTCAAGAACCAGGGGATCACCTCTCTGGAAGATCTTGTTGACAGCGTCTTCCCCGAGGTTGGCGGCTTAGCAATTGATGGCTCGTCCGGCCCGGAGAGCGCAGGGGTTGCAGATCAGGCCGAGGCCGTATTCATCGGCCCCTGGTACACATACACCCCTGTCGATGCCTAATTACACTTGTCTTGGATTCGGCACGAGGAGGACAGATTGACACAGCAATCTGAATCGGACGACACAATATCGAAGGAGTAGATTCTTGTCGATTTGATGCGTCAGGGCATCACTACCCTTGAGGATCTCCTCGAGAAGACCGTCCCAGAGGTGGGAGGCTTCATGGCTCCGGTTCCCGGGTCGGGCGCCGAGACCTTCGTCGGCGACTGGTATGTCTACTACATCGACACCACCGTCTAAACTGTTGCTGCAAGGTGCAACCCGGTTGCAGCATCCCTATCCGCCGGCCCGCCAGCTGACCGCCTCCATAGTTCGACTCGATCGCAATTCGGGGATGGACCTGGCCGGGCGCGCGTTGGACTGGATCCTCGATCACCTCCCCGAGTTCGATCCATATCCCGATGATGGCGAGATAGACATCCTTCGAGCCAAAGCCGCAGCCGAGCTTGCTCTGATGTGTGTCGCCTGTCTCCGTGTGCCGCAGCTGGCCTCTGACCAACGGCTGAGCCGCTTCGTCGAGGCGATGTCGGAAGTGATTCGCAGGCCGATCTACAACGAGCGCATCGTGGGCAATCCCGGCGAGTTCAGATTAATTGGCGGCACCTATGCCGCCCTCCGCGCGTGCGGGCTCGAGGACGTGGGACATCATCTGGCCACAGAACGTGTACCCTATCGCATGCTCGATCTACGGTACATCCTCGAAGTCGGTGGATTCCGCCACGACATACCCTCCTACTCTGAGCTGTATGCTGCGACTCCCTTGGCGGCAGAGCTGAAGGTGGCGTTCATCGGTGTTCCGGAAGCCTACAGCATCACACATTCGATATTTTTCATGACCCGGTTCGGGGCCGGTCCACCCAACTCAATCCCGGATGATGATCTGCCACGGGTAAGGTGGCTCGTGGCGATGCTCCTGGGAATCTATTCGAGGGAACGGCACTGGGATCTGGTGGGCGAGCTGCTGACGTGCTGCCATTTTCTGGACTGGTACCCGCCGCTCATCTTCGACGAGGGGTGGATGGCGTTTTGGGCCAGCCAGCGCCTGGACGGCGCCGTACCTGGACCTCACTTTTCAAAGGAGCGTCTGGAGAGATTGGGAAAG
>CAUZNX010000187.1:0-4191 GCA_963580905.1 Dehalococcoidia bacterium
CCAACCGCGTGAGACCATGACAGAGCGAATAATCAAGGCGATGCAGAACCCTCACGTCACAGCGATCGGACACCTGAGCGCACGGATGCTCGGAGAACGCAAAGGGATCGATGCCGACTTCGAAGCGTTTTTTGTCGCCGCAGCGGAGACAGGTACGGTTTTGGAGATCAATGCATCGCCGGAGCGCCTGGACCTGAGAGACTCGCACGTTCGACGGGCCATGGAGCTTGGCGTGATCATGGCCATCGATAGTGACGCCCACACCGTAGCGCGTCTTGACAATCAAAAATACGGGGTAGCGATCGCTCGCCGCGCCTGGAGTGAGGCTCATCACATCGTCAACACGCTGCCAACCAAAGCCTTTATGGACTTCCTGAGTGTTGACAAATCGCGACGGCGTGAGGCCTTGCAAGCCTATGAATAGCACCACTCAAAGCGGTCGTACCGCATTGCATGAATCCGCAGGCCATGCGGTAGAGCACCTGAAAAACGCACTAAAAAAGGGTCGCGATTGGCCCACCGCATTTTTCGAGGCGATGGCACTCTGGACCTTGCCAGTAGAGACGCACAAGGGGCGCACGTACCGCTACCTGTTAGGGGGTGAGGCATTCGACTGGCTGGTGCTCGCCGAACGTCTCTGCGGAGAGCTCAGAGGCCAAATACCGAAGCAAGAGATCGAGGACCTGCTGTTTGAAGGTCGTCTGCCCGAATCATTCGATACTGAGCGCATCCAGGGTCTGCTGGGGGTGGACAGGTACCGAGGATACCTCAATTTCTACTACGGCGTGACCGTGGAGGAAGCCCTGCAACTGGCGAACGAACTGGAGGTGCTGAAGCGGAACACCGGCAACGGAATTCTGTTCGTTCCCGACGCCCCTGAGCAGGCGTTCGCACGACTCTACCGCGACTCCGGCACCAAGCTCCTGGCAAGATTCCGGCTGGAGATTGGGAGCACTGCGAAGGCCGACTCGATTACCGTCGGGGAGTCCAGGGAGTTCACCTACTGGCTATTCAAGTTCCGGCTCGAGTCATCTGACAAGTCCCGCATCGCCAGCGACACGCGAAAGGGACTTCAAATGCTAGAGCGCATGAAGAGCGCCGCGGGTCGAGGGGCCTCGCGGACGGGTGCCGATACGAACGCGTAGGGCGCTGTTAGCCCCCCAGACGCGAGAGCGTCTCGGCCACCCTAATTCGCCTGTCCTCCAGCCCGCTGAGCCTGGTTCGTTCCTTCTCAATTACCTCCGGAGGCGCCTTCGATAGGAAATCGGCCTTGGATAGGCGTGCCGACAGGCGCTGAGCACCGGAGTCGATCTGCTCAAGTTCCTCGGTAAGACGCGCCTTCTCCCGATCCACGTCCACCACCCCCTCCAACGGCACCGTAACGGTGCCTCGCGACAGGACCAGGGATACGCTGTCACCACTCCCAGCGCCGCTGGATGAAGAGCCCGACGCCATGATCAGAGGGTCAACCTGAGCCAGTGCGACAATGGCCGCGCTCTCCGATTCGATCACCTTCTCAATATCCGGCGCGTCGACGATCGCCTCAACATTGCGATTGGCCTCTATCCTGAACTCGGCCCTCAGGTTCCGGATGGCCCGCACCATCTCGATGACAGCGCCAATATCGGACTCGGCCTGCGGGTCGGCCAGCGACGTGTCGGCAACGGGATACGACGCAACGATCAGCGCACTGGGGGCGTCGTACCCTGCGGGCAGCGTCTTGATCAGCTTGCCCCAGATATCCTCAGTAATGAAGGGCATGAAGGGGTGGAGCAGGCGCAGGGTCTGCTCCAGAACGTAGGCCAGGATCGGCAGCGGCGAATCGTCGCCCGCTCGCATCCTGATCTTCGACATCTCCAGGTACCAATCACAGTATTCGCCCCACAGGAAGTCATGGACCTCCCGCTGAGCCTCGCCGAACTGGTACTCCTTCATATAGCGGTCTACGTTGGACACCGTCGTCTGCAGGCGAGCGACAATCCAACGATCCTCCAGGTGCTCCGGTGTCGGGGGCCAGCTCCAATTTGCACTGCCCTCGGAACGTTCGATGTTGGCCATTACGAACCGCGATGCGTTCCAAATCTTGTTGGCGAAATTGCGGCTCGCCTCCATCTTGGACTCGTTGAGGCGCATATCGTTGCCTGGCGAGTTACCCGTCGTCAGGGCGAAGCGCAGCGCGTCAGCGCCATAGATATCCACCAACTCCAGGGGATCGAGTACGTTGCCCTTCACCTTGCTCATCTTGATACCCGTGGGATCCAGGACCATACCGTGGAGGTAGATGGTCTCGAAGGGAATATCACCGACGTTCTCGATGCCCGTCATGATCATCCGGGCGACCCAGAAGAACAGTATGTCGTGGCCTGTTTCGAGGACCGAGCCGGGGTAGAAATAGTCCAGGTCCTCGGTCTGGTTGGGCCACCCCAGGGTCGAGTGGGGCCAGAGCGCGGAGCTGAACCAGGTATCCAGAACATCGGGATCGCGCTCCAAATTAGACGAGCCACACTGATCGCATGAAGTCGGGTCATCCAGGTCCACGACGACAGCATCGCAATCCTGACAGTACCACGCCGGTATGCGATGGCCCCACCATAGCTGGCGACTGATACACCAGTCCCTGATGTTGTACATCCAGTTGTAGTAGACCTTCGTGAATCGCTCCGGGACGACCTTAATGCGCCCACTCTCGACTGCCTCGATGGCCGGCTTCGCCAGGCCCTCCATGCTCATGTACCACTGCTTGCTGACGATGGGCTCGACAATCTGGTCGCAGCGGTCGCAATGCCCCACGGAGTGGCGATACGGCTCGATCTTAACCAGCAGCCCTTCCCTGTCCAGCTCCTCCACAATCTTGGTACGGACCTCCAGACGGTCCACGCCCTCGTAGTGAGCGGCGTTCTCGTTCATGGTCCCGTCTGGATTCAGTATGTTGATGATAGGCAGGTTGTGGCGCTCGCCAATCTCGAAGTCCGCCGGATCGTGACCTGGCGTGACCTTTAGTGCGCCCGTGCCGAACTCAGGGTCAACGGCCTCGTCAGTCACCACAGGAATCACCCTGCCCAGCAGCGGCAGAATCGCATTCTTGCCTGCGAATGCGGCATAGCGGTCGTCGTCCGGGTTTATCGCCACTGCGGTATCGGCCAGCAGCGTTTCGGGTCGTGTGGTGGCGATAATCAATTCGCCGTCGCCACCTTCAATCCGGTAACGGATGTGATACAAGCCCGCATCTTCCTCGCGGTGTTTCACTTCCAGGTCGGAGAGGGCAGTGACACAGCGCGGGCACCAGTTGACGATCCGTTCGCCCCGGTAGATCAGGCCCTTTTTATACAGGTTTACGAAGGTCGTACGCACCGCCTCGCTGGGGCCTTCGTCCAAAGTAAATCCCTGGCGGGTCCAGTCGCACGAGGCGCCAAGCCGCTTGAGCTGCTCGTATATCCTGCTCCCATAGCGGTCGACCCACTCCCAGACCGTCTTTGTAAACGCCTCCCGGCCAAGGTCCTGCCGTGTCATATTGTCGGCAGCCAGCATGCGTTCGACCACAACCTGGGTCGCAATGCCTGCATGATCGGTGCCAGGAAGGAACAAGGTTGGGTCGCCGAGCATCCTGTGCCATCGCGTCATCAGGTCTTCCAGCGCCGCGGTGAGAGCATGCCCCATGTGGAGCTGACCGGTCACGTTGGGGGGAGGCATCATGATGACGAAGGGCTTGCGAGAGCGGTCTATCTCCGGCGTGAAGTAGCCGCCTTCAAGCCAAGACTCGTAGATACGCTCCTCGGTGGCCTTGGGATCGTAGGCCTTGGCCATACTGGGGCCGGTCGTGGTCTCTTCCATAACGATTGAACCTCATCGGTCTAGTGAAGGGTAACCAACGTATTTTAGGAGGCGTGACGAGGGTCGTCAACGACGCCCCCTGGCGCCGAGGCCTCATGCAGCCCAAATGATTGACCTTGGCAACACGCTGGACTACCATCCAATCCAAGCGACTGATAACAAGATGCAGCTCTCGCGCCGATCATCCGAGTAGCTGCGAGCAGAAGGAGCAGACCCATGCGAAGCAGAACGCTTTTGTTGGCCGCAGCGACTATTGCACTGGTGCTAATGTCGGTGCTGGCGGGGTCTCCTCCCACGATTGAGGCCGCGACAGTTACGGTCATCAGTCTGGGTGATACCGGCGCAAGCACCCTGAGACAA
>CAUZNX010000188.1:0-4168 GCA_963580905.1 Dehalococcoidia bacterium
GGTCTCAAGAAGCTCAGGGAGGTCCTGGGCCCACAGGCCCGGGAGTGGACGGAGCATGGACTGTAATTCAGCTCAAGAGCAGTTTTCAGCATACCTGCTGGGGGCACTTGAGGTTGCGGAAATCGAGGAGATCGAACAGCACGTCGACCGGTGCACCCCGTGCTCCGATATGCTGCGTGCCGAAGGCGATGTCGTCTTAGAATTGGCACGCCTGTCCCCTCAGGTTGTGGCCCCCGATCGCATCAAGTGGCGGCTCTTGTCGGCGATCGATGCTGAGGAGGCCGAGGTCGGGCTGTTTGCGGGCCTGTGGACTCGACTTCGACTCGGCCCGCTGATGCGGCTAAACGGCCACACGGGCATTGTGCTCGCCTCTGTCGCAATCGTTGCGCTGGCCGCCGGCGGTGTCTGGGCCAACGGTCGATTGAACGAGGTTGCCGAGGCAAAAGACGCCATGACCCGCCAGGCAGAGGTCTTGGCCAGCCCCAGGTCTGTCCTTCAGGACAGACTGTTGACCACCTACTCCGAGGCTGCTCCCGAGCTGGTCGTCGAGGAGCTTTCCGTAACCAGCCAGACGTCTGACACGCGAGGTATGTTCCTGGTCCCAAAGTCCGATAATTCAGCGTTGCTGGTAGGCCTTGGTTTGGCGCAACTGCCAAGGAACTACGAGTACCGTGTGTGGCTGATCCTGGAAGGTCGCAGGTATGAAGGTGGCTCCTTCGGGGTGGACTCCGCCGGGTTTGGCTATACCGCTATTGAGTTCTTCGCTCCGCTGGCCAATTTGGATGGCATCGGGGTGACCATAGAGCACCACCGCCGCGACGATGATTCAGCGGGCCTGGTCGAGACTGAGGTCCTGCACGGCGACCTATAAAGGCGCGGGACAAGCACCCCACGCGCCTTTGCGGATATACCTTCATATGGTAGGGTGACTTTAAGGGCATTAGCGGCCCTTAGGAGATTAAACCATATGTCCAGGTTGAAGCTATCGCTCTCGGCCGCCCTCACTCTGCTCATTGCCCTCTCTGTTGGAACTGCGCTCGCCCAAGAGCCAGTGCTCATCAGCGCGGAGGGTGATTTCGAGGGGTCTGCGGTCATCTACGACGATGAGGCCCTGAGTGACGCGATTACCTTCACGATGACCAACGTCCCCAAGCTTGACGTGGGGCTGGCGTATGCTGGCTGGCTGATTTCCGACGACGAGTCGACTACTCTGAAGACCGGTGCCATGATCCTCGACGATGGCTCTATCAGCCACGTATACGACAGCCTGACCCTTGGCTACACCGGCGAGAACCTGATCCGCGGATACGACAGGCTGATAGTCACAGTAGAAAGTCTGGAAGCGGAGATTGTTGCGCCCTCTGGGGAGACGGTTTTCTCCTACAAGGTGCCGGCAGACGTAATCGAGCACGTTCGTCATCTAGTCACCGACTGGCCTCCCGGCTCTGGGGTCGGAATTTTCACGAACCTTATCTCACAGCTCAAGGTCGCCCTGGCCAATGCCAGTGTTACTGCTGACAAGAGCTCAATAGAGGACGTTAGGCACCAGATGGAGCTTACCGTCAACGCCTTGGAGGGACCCGACGGCGATAACTACGAGGACCTGGACGGCGACGGCACGATCGAGGATGTTGGCGATGGCGTGGGAGTGATCGCACGCGTGCGCCAGCGCGAGGAGACCGGATTTGTCCTGAACCCCTCCTTCGACGACACCTTTATCATGGCCCACCTGGTGGGGCTAGAGTTGGACGGACTGAACATCGAAAGCCTCGTCGACGAGGCGGTGACAGAGGCATTGTTGGCGCTGGATGAGCTCGCACTGGACCGGGCCAAGGTATCGGCGGCCGGAGTGGCAGGGTTCATCGAAGGGGCTCTGAAGGGCGTTGATACAGACGCAAGCGACGTAATCGATTCGGTCCTGGGTGAGGGTGGCGCAGCTCAGGCCTATGTTGAGGCCCAACTGATGGCCACGTACTCGTTGCAGGTGGGCCCCATCCCAACGCCCACCCCTACCTCGGCACCCCCTACTGCCACACCGCCCCCCGTCGTTGCGACGCCGACGCCCACACCCGAGGCGCCGTCTGTAGGCGATCCGACGGTTCCTGCTGCAGCCCCCATCGGGCTGCTATTGGCACTGGTGTTGCTGCTTGGTGGCGGGGCATTGCTCTGGCGTAGAAGCCCCTCCGGATAGTGGCTGATTTGGGCCGTAGTGCGATATAGAGAGCGAGGCTAGAGGTGAAATTGATGAGCCACAGATCGCCTGATCGGGTCTCGATTAACCGGAGCGCCTCGGAGAGTGAGTCGCCCGAGACCGGCGCTGCGTGCGAACTGTGCGGAGGAACGGTCGAGCAGCTGCACTGCAAGATCAAGTGTCTTACCTGCGGCTATTTCCGCGACTGCTCGGATCCGTAGGCTGGCCCTCGACTCGGGCGGACCCAATCAAACGATGTCTCGACTGCTCACACATCTGGCCACGGTAGTTCTCGGACTAGGCTTGCTCCTCGTTTTGTCCTGCGGATCAGAGGACGGGCAGAGTGCAGCTTCATCTCTCCCACAGACCACGCCTACCCTTGCGGCCAGTCCCACACCTACACCTGTACCTCTCGATCCCCAAGCGATACTGAACAAATCGGGTCAGGTCATGCAATCGCTGAATACATTCCGGTTCGCCCTCACTCACGAGAGCGGGGGGACGGAATTCCTGCCGGGGATGATCGTCGAGGAGGCAACGGGGGATGTGCTGAACCCGGACGGAATCTCGGTATCCTTCGACGGGTTCTTCGGTGAAGGCTACGCATTCAGAATGAGCATGATCACGCTGGGCGCCGATTTTTACACGACCAATCCGCTGACTGGGAAGTGGGAGTCCGTCGATACGGGGGTGAGTCCACTGGGGTTCTTCAATCCCACTGTGGGCATCTCCGGAATGATGGTGCAGGTCATCGACGTAAAGGCACTCGATAGCTCCGAACGAGGCGAGTACCTACTGGAAGGGAGCCTGCAGACGGAGGCTTTGGCTCCGCTGCTCGGCACCACGCTGAAGGGCGAGACCGTCGACGTGGAGTTGTCCATATCCACCGACGACTTCTACCTTGTTGAGGCGCAGTTTACCGGTCGCGTGTCGCCAAGGGATCCAGAGGGGATCGTGCGGTACATAACGATCTCCGACTTCGACGAAGCGATCGTTATCGAGGCTCCGGAGTAGGCGCGGGGCCTGCGCAGCCCATCATGGTACTATTCACCAAGTCCCCTCGCGTTTCGCCATATATTGCCCTGATTCCTGTCCTGGCGGGGGTGTTCATCGCCGCCGACGACCAGACGGTCGTTGTGACGGTACTCCCCCAGATCATGCAGGACATGAAGGTGCTGGTCACCGAGCTGGACCGGCTCTCCTGGACGGTAACGGGCTACTTGCTCGGCTACCTGGCGGCGATGCCCTTGATAGGGCGTCTGTCCGATACCTGGGGTCACCGGCCCCTTTTCGTTGGGTCGATGGTCGGATTCATGGTTGGCTCTGTGGCGGTGGCTCTGGCACCCAATCTGGAGCTGCTGATCGCGGCCAGGGTGTTCCAGGCTGTGGGAGCTGGCGCGCTGGTGCCGATATCCATCGCGATAGCCGGCGACCTGTTTCCTGCGGGACGGCGAGCACTGCCCCTGGGGCTGATCGGGGCATCAGCAGAGGCGGGCGGCGTGATTGGCCCTCTTTGGGGCGGCCTGATCCCCGATTACATGGACAGATTGTGGGCTAGCGTCTGGTCCTGGGAGGTGCTGGCCGGAGTCCCGGGCGAGTCCTGGCTAGGGGTGGCCCAGGGGTGGAAGTGGGTGTTCTGGATCAATATCCCTCTGGCCATCGCGGTGCTGTTGCTTGTGGGGTGGTTGTTGGGACCCAGCCCACGCCGTGCGGCCCGTGTGGACTACGCGGGTGGCGTGCTGATCGCGGTGAGCCTGGCTTTCCTCACGCTCGGCCTCGCACGAATAGACGATATCGACATGTTGATGGCGGCGTATCTGATCGGGGCCGGGGTCGCCCTCTGGCTGTTCGTTCTGCGCCAAAGGACATTCGAGGAACCTCTACTCCCTGGCATCATGTTCCGAGCAGCGGCCTTCAGCGCGGCGAATGCGACCCACCTCATGGTTGGTGGCGCACTCATCATCGCGATGGTGACGA
>CAUZNX010000189.1:0-4158 GCA_963580905.1 Dehalococcoidia bacterium
TTCCAACTCCCTGTCCCAGAGCTTGGAAGTATCTGCAAAGTCATTGTGAAAAGCAGAATTAGCAGGATTCCGAGGAAAAAATTTGGCAAACTGAAACCAAACACGGCAAACGCCATGGTGCACCTGTCCAGCGGCGAATCGCGGTAGAGAGCACCTAGGATGCCAAGCGGGATGCTTAGAAAGACACCGAAGGCGATTGCTGTAAGACCGAGTTGCAACGTGGCAGGCACACGCTCAAGTACAACTTCCAGAGCATCACGTCCATCACGATATGAGAAGCCAAAATCGCCCTGCATCAGACCACCGAAATAGCGAAGATACTGTTCCCAGATCGGGCGGTCGAGACCGTATAGGGCGGTGTAGTAGGCCACAAGTTCCGGTTCAGCCTCGTCTCCCAGCATTGCGTCGAGTGGGTCGCCGGAGAGCCGCAGGATAACAAAGACAAGCGAGAGAAGAACTAACACTGTCAATGCACCACGGAGGGTGCGGATAATGGCATAGGTAAAGGTCATGCAACCTGCTCCAGTGTAGGGAAGTGGCAAGAGACGACCCGGTCAGTGTCGATGATGACCGGGTCCGGCGCCCTCTCCGCACAGACAGTCTGGCGTCGCGGACACCGGGTGTGGAAAGGACAGCCCTTCAGATCATCAAGACGCTGCGGGGGCTCACCATCCAGAAGGATCCTTATGCGGTCTGCTTCCGGGTCGGGCACGGGCACTGCCGATATCAGTGCTTGGGTGTATGGATGGGCAGGAGAAGAGAACAGCGCCTCTACTGGTGCTGTCTCAACAATTTCGCCAAGATACATTACCGCCACCTTGTGTGCTATATGGCGCACTACGGCGAGATCATGGCTGATGAAGAGCATGACAAGCCCGAACTCATCCCGCACTTCCGCAAGCAGCCGGACTACTTGCGCCTGCATGCTCACATCGAGTGCTGAGATCGGCTCGTCGCAAACAAGGAACCGTGGCCGAAGAATGAGCGCCCGAGCGATCACAATGCGCTGCCGTTGTCCTCCGCTAAGCGCATTTGGGAATCTTTCTAGCACGGAATCGGAAAGGCCGACTCGGCGCAGCATCTGCCTTGCCTTATCCCGGCGTGAGGCCATTGACCCCGTTCCGAACACCTCTAGAGGTTCGGCCACCTGATCGAGAACGCGGTGACGCGGATTGAGCGCTCCCAAGGGGTCCTGGAAGATCAGTTGTTTATTGCGGCGCTCTTCCCGCCAGACGTGTCGGTTGTCCATCTCCAGTGGGCGCCCGTCAAACAGGACTTCTCCAGCGTCGGGCGCTTCGAGCCCGAGGATTAGCCGGCCTACGGTGCTCTTGCCCGAACCGCTCTCGCCCACCAATCCAAGAGTCTCACCGGGACCGATGGTGAGGGTCACATCGCGAACAGCAGTTAGGCGTGTTCGGCGACCGAATAGGGTCTTACGCGGCCTGGCATAGCTGCGCCAGAGCCCTTTTGCCTCGACAAGGGGTTGATTCAATTCAGTTCTCCCACACGGTGACAGGCCACTCGTGAAGGGCCAAGTACTTCCAATACGGGGACCGTATCGCTGCAGTAGGGGCGAACCGACGTGCAACGCGGGGCAAAGGCACAACCTTGGGTACTTGTCATGAGAGACGGTGCGGTACCCGGAATGGGCGTGAAATCTTGACTCGGAGTATCTATTCGTGGTCGGGACCGAAGGAGTGCCCGTGTGTAGGGGTGACGCGGCAGTGCAAAGAGAGTCCGAACAGGCGCTTCCTCCACGATGCGACCGGCATACATCACTGCCACTCTGTCAGCGATCTCTGCGACGACCCCGAGATCGTGGTTGATAAGCAACAGCGCTGTGCCGAGTTCACATTTAAGCTTGCGTAAAAGTTCAAGAATCTGCGCCTGAATGGTAACGTCGAGTGCGGTAGTGGGCTCATCAGCGATAATCAGGCGCGGCTCGGCGGCGAGAGCCATTGCGATCATCACACGCTGGGCGATTCCACCGGAAAGCTCATGTGGAAAGCTTGAAAGCCGTTCCTCTGGAGCTGTCACACCGACGCGTCGCAAAAGAGCCACGGTCTCGGCTCGCACTTCGCGGCGTGAGAGACCCCGCCGGAGGCTTAAAACTTCACCGATCTGACTGCCAACAGAATGGACCGGGTTCAGAGCGGCGACCGGCTCCTGAAAAATCATTGTGATTTCGCGTCCGCGTATAGCCCCCATAATGTTTTCGGGCCGATTGTCGATGCGGTGTTCTGCGAAAGAAACGCTCCCGCCGACGATCCGGGCACCATGAGGTAAGAGTCCCATTGC
This sequence comes from Dehalococcoidia bacterium, assembly GCA_963580905.1. Lineage (GTDB taxonomy): Bacteria > Chloroflexota > Dehalococcoidia > Lucifugimonadales > CAJWER01 > CAJWER01. The sequence continues at coordinate 2,299 of CAUZNX010000189.1, forward strand.
GGTGAGCGCGGTCAGCGTCTTGCCGCAGCCACTCTCACCGACAAGACACAGGACCTCGCCGGTGGATACGGTGAGTGTTATATCTCTCAACGCCTCAACTGGACCGGTTTCGGTGTCAAAGACCACCGTGAGGCTTTTGATCTGCAACAGTGTAGGAGGGTCTCCTAGCGCAAGTTCTTCCAAAGTGATTGGCTCATCAGTGGCAGACATGTGTCTCCCCGACCTCAGTTGCTTGGCAGGACACGCAGATTGTCGGGTCGGAAGTCCTCGAAGAACTGTGGGGTCGGTGTGTATTCGAGGCCTTTCCGGATGGCATATGTGTCTGAGGGGTTGTAGAGGAAGGTGCTCGGTACCTCGTCCATGTAGATCTCGATCATCCGGCGCGTGTTTGAACGCCGGCGCTCCAGATCGTTCGTTCGCTCCAATTCCATGGCCAACGTAGTAAACTCCTCGTTAGCCCAATACTTGAACTTTTTCTGGATCGCCGAACGAGGCCCGTAGGCGAGCGCAAGCTGGCCCAGGGGATCGGGGAAGCGATAGGTGTTCGACCAGGCGTAGATCATTGTGTCTTCGGTCCGCACCGCCTTCCAGTTCTCCACGGGGGTCAGGGCGACTTTGACACCGATCTCACGCCACATCTCCTGAAGGATCTGCGCTGCCTCCTGCCCAAGCGTGTAGTAACCAGGGATGAAGCGAAAAGTTAGCTCCTCGCCGGTATAGCCGGCCTCAGCCAGGAGCGCCTTTGCCCTCTCCAGGTCGTAGGAGAAACCCTCGGCATCCTCGATGAACATCTCGTTGAATGCCTCAAGCTGCGGCCCCTGCGGGGTGATCGTCATGCCTTTCCAGATTGTGTCGATTATGCGCTGACGGTCGATGCCCAGAGCGAGAGCCTGGCGGATACGCTTGTCGGCAAGCAGTGGATGGCTGGTGTTGAACACGACCACGTGGGTGTTCTCGCGCACCACATTCACCGTCTTGATCTCTTTATAACGGTTGAAGACGGCCACCTGATCCGGCGGGATATCGGCAGCTATGTCGAATTCACCAGCCACAATACCGGCGATTCGTCCTGCCACTTCAGGTACCTCGACGAAGGTGATAGACTTCGCAGCGGGGGGGCCCATGAAGTAGTCGTCATTGGCCACAAGTTTGATCGACTCGCCCGGGGTGTAACTTTCGAACTTATAGGGGCCGGTGCCGATCGGTTGCCAGTTTATCTTTTTCACCGCAGTGCCAACCCATTCGGAGCTGGGTACGCCGTCTTGAGCATAGGACATGTACTGCGCTTTCGAGGGAATCCAGGCGCCCTTGTTGGCAAGGCGATGGACCATGATAGGATCGGGCTCCTTCCAGACGAGCTTCACCTCATAGGGTCCCAATACCTCGACTCTAGCCAGATTGCCCAAGGTTGAAGAGACTTTTTTTAGAGGTGCCCCCTCTCCGTAGACACGCTTCAGTCCATAGGCGAAGGCCACGTCTTCGGCAGTGAACTCGGTGCCGTCGTGCCATTTCACACCTTTGCGGAGCTTAAGCACTAGCTCGGCAGGGCTGATTTGCTCCCAAGAGATGGCAAGGCCCGGAACTAGCGTGGTCCGCCCTGTTTCGGCCTGGGCGACAAAATCTCTTCGGATCAAGGAGTCGTAGATGGAGTGGATAACGCGGACATCCACGTTACCGGAATTTCGCCCGGGCTCTAGGCCACGGGCCAGCTTAGGCACGGCGACAACAAGGTCGGGCCTGTCTGCAGCGTCAACAGGAGTAGCTATTCCTAACGTGAAAATGATGGTGAGGACTGTTGAACAGGCTAGTAAAAAGTTTTGTTTATACGACATGTGATTCTCCTATTTTATTGGTTAAAGT
>CAUZNX010000190.1:0-4155 GCA_963580905.1 Dehalococcoidia bacterium
CGAGGCCAGGGCTGAAGAGGCGGCAGAGTCGCTGAAGCTCACGGCACGCGACTGTCTGGAGCTGGGGATCGTGGATCAGGTGGTCCAAGAGCCTACCGGTGGGGCGCACAGGAACCACGACGAGGCTGCCCGTCAACTTCGACGCACGCTGCTCCAGGAGTTGGCGGACCTGCAATCCAAGACCAAGCGCAGATTAGTATCGGAGCGATACAAGAAGTTCCGCAGGATGGGGGAGTACAGCTCCCACTTCCGTATCGCCATCAGCAGGGAGGTGAACTCTCTCCAGGGGCTGGTAGCCACCGGCGTAAAGCGGATTGCAAGGCGCAGAGGCAAGACGGATGCCGTAACTCCCGAGCCTCTCCCCGCTGGCGAAGAGCGCGACGGCGACTGAATCCCTACTGCCCGGAGATGAGGTCTGGCCTGTCGGTTATCTTGGTGCTCGATGTGTCCACTACGTAGCCGATAACTACCTTCCTGACAGAATCCACGGTCAGTTCGTAGTTCATGGATATCTCGTAGCCCCGCGGCGTCAAATTCGGCACCGTGATTCGAGGTCATGAGCTGGCCTTGATTTTGATGCGGTACTGGCCCTCATTTTCGGCACTCACCGGCTGTGACAATGACCAGTGGAACGCATCGAGGACGGCGTTTTCGACCTCACTCTCGTCAATCGAGCGCAGAATGGGGTACTCGCTCAGCAACGTCTGGGTGGCGTCTAGCGCCGCCAATTTTGTCTGAGTCTCAGTCCAGGCGCGGGCGGTATCGGTGGCGACGCCACCCGGACCGCTAGGGCCACATCCTGCCAGAATAATGATTAGTATCAGGCCAATTAGCCCCGACTGTACCCACTTTCGCTCCCTCGTGCTGACGGTTCACTTGCTCTCCCTTGGCTAGAGAGAAAAAGAGAAATATGTGTCTGGGGGTACCCCCAGTCCCCCACCAGAGGGGGATTACCCCCTCTGGACTCCCCCATTCTTGTCTTCTTTCCGACCCAGGAGAAGAATGGGACTTGATGGCGGGGGGATACCCCCAGGCCTATACCAGAGGGGGTAATTCCACTCTGGACTCCCCGGAGTCGGGTCCCTATGACGGGATTACTCGGTGTTCCTCCACGAGTGGCTGCTTTCGAATGCCTCGATTTTGTGTTCCACCTGTAGAGTAAGGCCAATATCGTCCAGGCCTTTCAACAGCGATTCTCGGCGGAACGGGTCTATATCGAACCCCGTTACCACCTCCTCATTGGAGTCCCAAACGCGCTGGGCCTCGAGGTCGACGGTCAAGGTGTAGCCGGAGGTGTCCTCCGCCGCAGCCATGATCCGATCTATGGTCTCCTGAGGCAGCACAACTGGAAGGACTCCGTTTTGAAAGCAGTTGTTGTAAAAGATGTCCGCGAAGCTCGGCGCGATGATGCACTTGAACCCGTAGTCCAATAGCGCCCAAGGTGCGTGCTCCCTGGACGAGCCTGTGCCAAAGTTGCGCCCAGCAACCAGAATCGACGCACCCTCATACTTGGGACGATTCAGCACGAAGTCCGGGTTTGGTGTCCCATCGTCCTGAAAGCGATGGTCGAAGAAGAGGAACTGGCCGAAACCGGTCCGTTCGATGCGCTTCAGGAACTGCTTGGGAATGATCTGGTCGGTGTCGATATCCACCCTGTCCATGGGTGCAACGATGCCGGTGTGTGTGTCGAATGGTTCCATGTCTTGCCTCTACAATCTGTTTCGCTACGTTGTTTGCCACTGCGTGTCGACAATGATCGAGTCGATACGATTCATACTCGGACGACCTCGGCGAGAATTTGCTCGCCTACTTGTAGCTCCAGTCCCTGTTCCCGCACAAGGTCGACCTTTATGCCGAGGATTTTGGAGATATCATCTTGCAGGCCCACGAAGTCGAAAAGGCCGATTGAGCGGTTGAGGTCCACCAGCAGATCCAGGTGGCTTCCTTTTGATTGCTCGCCGCGGACGTAGGGGCCGAAGATGCCGAGGGACTCGACTCCGTACCGCTCGCCAAGGTCAGGCAGGTGCTCGCGGAGCACCTGCGCGTACTCGGCAGCTTTGCCTTGCAGCTTCGGTCCGGTATCGCTCATTTCTCTCGATTTCGTGTTATCGGCACTTGAAACTCGACTCCTGGCAGTCGTTTCACTCCCTTTTCTCTATGAGAAAAGGGAGAAATAAATATAGTTATGTATGAGGGACACCCTTACACACCCGGCAAAGGGGATGTGCCCCTCTGCACGCCCCCAGATCTCTGGCTAGGATTGGAACCTTTACGACAGATACGACCTGGGATGCACCAAGCAAAGGGGCTAGGCCCCTCTGCACACGCCTCTTGAACCGATCCCCTGGCCCTCAGCCCAGTTATTTACATGTGCCCTGCCAATGTAGCCCACTCGCCACAATTACACCCTCACCTCAGTCCTCTCCCTGAGGGAGAGGAGGCGGAACCCAGGGATACACCAGCCCCTAGCCCTCAGATATGGTTTCCCACTCGCGGATGTCTACGAAGTGGCCTGTGATGGCGGCGGCGGCGGCCATTTGCGGACTGACGAGGTGGGTGCGGCCGCCTTTGCCCTGTCTGCCCTCGAAGTTTCGGTTGGATGTGGACGCGCACCGTTCGCCGGGCTGGAGGATGTCGGGGTTCATGCCGAGGCACATCGAGCAGCCGGCGACCCGCCAGTCAAAGCCAGCGTCTTTGAAGATGCGGTCCAGGCCTTCCTCTTCGGCCTGGCGCTTAATGGCCGCTGAGCCCGGCACAACCATCGCCTGTACCCTGTCGCTGGTATGACGCCCCTTAATCACCTCTGCGGCGCTCCTCAGATCCTCTATTCGCGCGTTGGTGCATGATCCCAGGAACACGCGGTCAATCTCGATCTCCTCGATTGGCGTGTTCGGCTCAAGAGCCATGTACTCCAGCGCCCGCTCTATGGCGAGACGATCGCCCTCGGAGTCGGACGACGCCGGGTCTGGGACATTGGCGGTGACGGGCGCGACCATGCCGGGGTTGGTCCCCCACGACACCATCGGCTCAATTGTTGCGGCGTCGATGACCACCGTCTTGTCGAAGTGTGCCCCGTCGTCGGTAGCCAGTTTTTTCCACGCGTCGACGGCGGCCGCAAAATCATCGCCCTGAGGGGCATGCTCCCGGCCGCGCAGGTACTCGAATGTCGTTTCATCCGGGGCCACCATGCCGGCTCTGCCTCCCGCCTCAATCGACATGTTGCTGACGGTCATTCGGCCCTCCATCGAGAGGGAGCGGATTGCCTCGCCGGTATATTCGATGACATGGCCAGCAGCACCACCTACACCAATTTCGCCAATAATGCGCAGGATGACGTCCTTCGCTGTTATCCCGAAGGGCAGTGGGCCGTCTACTCGGATCTCCATGGTCTTCGGCTTCGCCTGACGCAGGGTCTGCGTAGCCAGGACGTGCTCGACCTCAGAGGTGCCAATGCCCAATGCGAAGGCCCCGAAGGCCCCGTGGGTCGCCGTGTGACTGTCACCGCATACGATGACCATACCGGGGTGGGTACGGCCCTGCTCGGGCGCGATGATGTGCACGATCCCCTGCTTGGGGCTGAACCTGTCGTAGAGCGTGACGCCGAACTCGGCGCAGTTCTTGTCCAGGGCGTCGAGCTGCTGCTTTGCGATGTCGTCGGTGATGGGCAGCGACAGGTCCCAGGTCGGGGTGTTGTGATCGGCGGTCGCGATGGTCAGGTCGGTGCGCCGCACCTTGCGGCCAGCCATACGAAGCCCGTCAAAGGCCTGTGCCGATGTGACCTCGTGGACCAGGTGCAGGTCAACGTAGAGCAGGGATGGCTCCCCGGCGGCCTCGTGCACCACGCGGGATTCCCATATCTTGTCGAACATTGTTTTGGGTTGCATGTCGCTCCAGTGTGTGAGGGATCGCTATCGTAGGGGCACAAACCGTATGCCCCTACGATAGCCGTGGACTAGTCGGTTTCACTAGTTTTTCTGACCAGAAAGAAGAAAAAGAGCTATGTCTGAGGGACACCCTCAGACACCCGACAAAGGGGCTCTGCCCCTCTGCCACCCCCTCTGATCGAATGCTGCTACGCCGTCGAGCCCGCCTAAGTGGTCTGGGTCTGCTCGATGGCGAGGAGCCTGTTGAGGGCATTCATGTACGCCTTAGCGC
>CAUZNX010000191.1:0-4130 GCA_963580905.1 Dehalococcoidia bacterium
GCGGTTCCAGACACAGATGCAGCGATCCGGCATCCTGAGGGATCTTAGGAACCGGCGCTTCTTCCGCTCTAAGGGTGAGCAGGAGCGACTGGACAAGGCCCGCAGCCTTCGAAGACTGCGCCGACGCCGCAACCGCTAGTCCTGTCCAACGGGCGAATCGCTAAAAGCCCCTCGCACAACTAGTCCCAACCACTCCGCGGAGCACCTCGCCCGCGGATCGCCTCTAGTACTCCACGCCTCAGCCTAACGCCTCCCTCGTCCCAGACGTATCCCTATGTGAAGCGCTTGTTGTCCAGACTGCATCCGGACCTACACCAACTCATGGGTTGGCCCCCGCCATGCCATTCCGTCTGTGCGCCGCATGAACTCGGTATGCAGCCCCACGTTCGATGCCACAAGTCCATCGCTGTAGAGGCCGGCACGCTTGCCAGTACGATCGGTGATGACGCCCCCGGCCTCCTCCACGAGAAGCATCCCCGCCACCTGGTCCCATGGCTCCAACTGGTGATGGAAATAGAGGTCTGACAGACCTGCGGCGGCGTAGGATATCCCCATCGCGGCGGAGCCGATAATCCGTACCGTCTGCATGTCCGGCCAGATATCGCGGACCACGTCCAACCCGTTGGCCGCGCCCACGTCGTTGTAGCTCATGTCCATGCCCAGGATGGCGTCCTCAATTGCGTCGGTATCCGAGACATAAATCCGTTCGCCATTCAGGAACGCACCTGCGCCCTTCTCCGCAGCGAACATGTCATTGCGCGCAGGATCATAGTTGACCCCCACCAGAACCTCGCCGTCGAGAGCCAGTCCCACCACGGTCGAGAAGATCGGTATTCCCGACGCGTAGTTCCGCGTCCCGTCGAGGGGATCGACAATCCACACCAGGCCCTCATCCGCCCGCACCTTCGCCGACTCCTCGCCCAATAGCGCGGCATCCGGGAACTCGGCCCCGAGGATGGCAAATATCTCGCGCTCGACCTCCATGTCCACATCGGTGACGATGTTGCCCCGGCCCTTGAAGGAAACCTCCTTGACCTTATGGAGCCTATCCATCAGTATTTCGCCAGCCTTCAGGGCGGCCACCCTGGCCACCTCGGCGGCGCTACGCCCGCTCGTCCCTACCGGAATGTCCTCCACATCAACCTCCCCAAATCACAAGATGGCGAGCGATCGCCTGATACTCTCACGTTGCCCACAGCAGAACTGGGCCCGACCCCACATACTGTTACTCAGCCATCAGTAATTGGTGTACGAGCCGTCGCGCCGGTGCAGGTGCGCCGCCTCCCAAAACTCGAAGGGGTGCTCCTCCACTGCTGCCTCGTTGAACTCGACGCCCAAGCCGGGGCCCTCCGGGACTGCAAAAGTAATACCGTCGATTTTCGGCTGATTCGTGAAATACTCGGGACCGAAGACGTAGTCCCCGGTGCGCTCCTCCAACCATGCGTAGTTGGGCACGGCGGCGGCGAAGTGCAGGTTGGCCGCAGTGCTAATGGGGCCCAGAGGGTTGTGAGGCATCATGTCTATGTAGTGAGCCTCGCACCAGCCGGCCACCTTCATGGCCTCTGTGAATCCGCCCACGTTGGCCAGGTCGATACGCGCAAAATTGGCGATTCCTCGTTCAATATACGGAAGAAACTGCCACTTGCTGGCGAACTCCTCACCAATAGCGAAGGGCACGCCGGTCATCCGGCGCAACGCCTCGTAGGCCTCAGGCGTCTCGTCGCGAATCGGCTCCTCAAGGAAGTCCAGCGTACCCGAAGGCATTCGCTGACAAAAGGACGCCGCCTCGGCCACAGATAGCCGGTGGTGGTACTCCATCCCAAGGACCGGCGCCGGACCCACGGCCTCACGTACTCGGATCATCCACTCTGCTGTGAGGGCAAGAGACTCCCGTGGCTCGAACAACGCCGGATCGCCTCCTGTATCGGGCTCGCCGTACGTCAGACGGATTGCAGGCCATCCTTCGTCGACCAATCGCAGCGTGTCCTCCACCACATCCGGCCCCATTGCAGCGTGTGACGTCGTAAAGCAGGGCACGCGATCACGGTGAGCACCCCCCAGAAGCTGGTACACGGGTACGTCCAGGCTCTTCGCCACAAGATCGTACAGGGCAATATCGATCGCGGATATAGCCGCCGTCAGCACCCGGCCGCCCTCGAAATACTGGCCGCGGTACATCTCCTGCCACAGCGCCCCAATCCGCCTCGCATCCTTACCGATAAGGAATTCGCGGAAGTGCTCAATGGCGCCCTTCACCGCAAGCTCCCGACCGATGAGCCCGGACTCACCCCAGCCGTGGTAGCCGGCGTCGGTCTCCACCTTTACGATGCACAGGTTCCGCACCGCGCCTCGCGTGACCAAAGCCTTTACATCGGTGATTTTCATGGAGACCTCCTCCTAACCGTACGCCGCCTTACTCCCAAACGTCGCGGAAAATACGCAGCCAGTTGCCGCCGAGTATCTTCTCAATTGCGGCGCTCCCGTGCCCCCTCCTCGCCAGGGCATCGGCAAGGTCGGGTAGTTTGTCCGGCGTCTCGAGACCCTTCGGGTACAGCTGCTGGTCCTGATAGCGCGCCGTCCCATCGTCGAAAGTCGACGGGTACTTCGTGCCCTGCTGCGAGCCGATGTAGCGCCAGAACGACTCCGGCTGGTCCTGTGTGTAGTCGGTGCCGATGCCAACGTGCTCGATGCCCACACGGCCCACCATATCGTCGATCGCCTCGGCGTAGTCATCCACTGTCGACTCGTAGCCGGTACGTAGGAACGTCACGATGCACGTCACGCCGACGACCCCACCGCGATCCGCGAGGGCCCTCAGCGCCTCGTCGGTCTTGTTGCGGAACACGTCGTGGTACGAGCGGGCATTGGCGTGGGTGAAGGCGACGGGTTTCCGCGAAGTCTCGATCGCATCCAGGGTAGTCTTCTCACCCACATGTGAGAGGTCGACCAGGATGCCCAGCCGGTTCATCTCGGCCACGGCGTCCACGCCAAAGTGGCTCAGTCCGTCGTCCCTGCGCTCGTAGCAGCCGTTCCCGAGCAGATTCCGCTCGTGGTACGTGACCTGCACGATCCGAACGCCCAGGCTGTGGAACAGCCCAAGTCGGTTCAGGTCGTTCTCGATTGGGGTGGCGTTCTGCCAGCCCAGGATGATGCCCGTCCTGCCGCTGCGTTTTGCTTCGAGAATATCGTCCACGGTCTCGACGAGGGCTATCGAGTCGCTGCGCTCCTTGAGCCGTGCTGACCAGGCCGAGATATTGTCCAGCGTCTCGGCAAACCCTTCCCAGGTGGCGATAGTCGCATTGATAGCGGTCACACCACCTGCGCGCAGGCTCTCGTAGACAGCAGGGCTGTCCCAGTTGGAGACGTTCAGCCCGTCGATGACCAATGTATTGTCGTAGAGCTTCCTGGCGTCCTGGGGCAGCATTTTTAAGCGTCCTTGTTTACCAGAGTGTCATCGAGTCCAGGAACAACCTCTGCAGGTCGGACTCCTCTGCAGGTCGCGGCGATAGCTTTGTGACACGATGCTGCGGCAGAGTGCCAGCCGCAAGCCGCCCGACGTCGTCCAGAGTATAGCCGACGGCCGCCAGGCCGTTGGGCATGTCGATCTCACGCAGCAGGCGGACGATGGTGTCAGCCAGCGCGTCCCCTGCGTTCTCCGGGCCCGCGTCAGCCACGTCGGCCCCCAGGAGTCTTGCTGCTTCGAGGTGCCGTTCGGGATCGGCCGGAGCCGTGAAGCGAAACACCGCCGGGGCGTTGAGGGCCACCGACATGCCGTGGGGGACGATGGCGCGTCCATCGGGGTAGTCCGCCGGGACGTATTCCGAGACCATGCCGGAGACCGAGTATGACATCCCATGAGGCAGGTGCACTCCCGCATTGCCGAAGCCCACCCCGGCGAAGGTTGCGGCGAGCAGCATCTGGGCCCTCGCATCGGCATCGTCCGGGTCGTGGACCGCACGCGCGAGGCTCTCGGCCACCATTTTGATTGCCCTCGTCGCCCACACGTCGCTGATCGGGTTGGATCCCTGGTAGGTGGGCCGTGCACCCGGGCCATCTGGCGCGGACCGCATGTGGAAGGGAAGCGCAGTGTAAGATTCCAGGCCGTGGCACAGCACGTCCAGTCCGGAGCA
>CAUZNX010000192.1:0-4119 GCA_963580905.1 Dehalococcoidia bacterium
TTCCCCCTTCCTGGATAGGAAGGGGGCCAGGGGGATGGTGGAGAGGGCGCGCAGCACCTTGTGGGCCCAATGGAGCACCGCTCTCCAGTGTGTCTCCATCCCCGTCAGAGGAAGGAATGGACGGCCCTGGGTGAATGATGCTCCTACCCAGGCTGGCGTTGATGTCGGGGTTGAGAACGGTCACGTCGTGACGGCAGGCGTCTTCCTTGAGGGTCTCCAGGTTGTAGAAACCCATCGGTTGCTCGTTGAAGATGCCGACGAAAAATTCGAGTGGGTAGTAGTACTTGAGCCACGACATGTGGTACGCCGTCGCTCCGAAGGCGAAGGCATGGGCTTCTGGGAACATGTAGTGCCCGTTGAATTTTTCGAAGATGCGCCCGGCTACTTCGTCTGGCACACCGTTCGCCGCCGCCCCCTCCATGAAGTCCTTGCGGTAACGCTCGATCAGCGCCACATTGTTCCTGCGGTTGAAGGTCAACCGAAGCTTGTTGGCTTTCTGAGCGCTGAATCCTGCCACGTCCATGGCGACGCGGTTGACCTGGTCCTGGAACAGGATGATGCCCAGGGTCCGCTTCAGGGCGCGCTCCTCCAGCGGGTGGTCGTAGTCCCAGGGAATACCCTGAGTGCGTCGCTTGATGAACTGGCTCACGCCGTCATTGACGCCGACGCCCGGTCGAACGGCCCCGACCTCGTAGGCCATGTCGGTAAGGTTGACGGGCTTGATCCTGGTGATGGTCTGCATCTGGGCTGCCGACTCGACCTGGAAGATACCTATGGTGTCGGCACGGTGGAGCGACTCGTATACCTGCTTGTCCTCGAAATCGATGCGTGACAGATCGATATAGTGACCGGTGCGCTCCTCGATAAGCTGCAGGGCCCTCTGCATCTGGGACAGCGCACCAAGGGCCAAGAAGTCGATCTTCACGAAACCCGCGTCGTCGATGCTGTCCTTATCCCAGTGACAGATGTAACGCCCCTCCATGGCGCTGGGCTGCACCGGTACCTGCTCGGTGAGCGGGGACGAGCTCAGGATCATGCCACCGGGGTGCTGAGCCAGGTATTTGGGGAAGCCGTCGAGCTGTCGCGCCAGGTCGATCAGGTCGCGCCACACCGGCGCGTCGGTCCTGTCGCGGAACTCCGGCAGCGCCATCATCTCCTCGTCCAGATTCCCGGCGTGATGGGAGTCGACCCTCTTGGCCAGCTTGCCCAGGTCCTCGGCGGGGAGGCCCAGGGCCTTGCCCATGTCGCGGATGGCACCCTTGATCTTGTAGGTGCTGATCATGCCCGTGAGGACGGCCCGGTCGGACCCCCACTCCTGGTGCACCCGCTTGATGAGCTCCTCACGAATATTACGTGGAAAGTCCAGGTCGATGTCGGGGACCGACCCGTCCATATCGTCGTTCAGGAAGCGGTCCAGAGACAGGTCGAACTCCAGGGGATCGATATGTGACAGGCCGATGAGGTAGCCAATGAGCATGGCCACGGACGAGCCCCTGCCTCTACCCGGGGGCCGCTCCTCCAGCGGTATCTCGGGGTCGCTGAGCCCCAATTCGATCATGATCTCGCGGGCCAGCAGAATGATGTCGTGGTAGATCAGGAAGAACCCGGCCAGCCCGTTCTTTTCGATCAGGCCCAGCTCCCGTTCCAGCCTCGCGGCCACCCTGTCGTCTATGGTGTGGTACCTGCGTTGCGCGGCCTCGTAGCACAGCTCCCGCAGATAGGTCTGCGGCGTGTGGCCCTGGGGCGCAGGGTAGTCGGGGAAGTGGTACCCCAGGTCCCGCGTCAGGTCGAACCCGCTGCACCGCTCGGCGATCCGCAGCGTGTTCTCGATGGCCTCCGGGCAGCTCTCGAACAGCGCCGCCATCTCCTCTGGCGATTTGAGGTAGAAGTGGCCGTTTGGCCGACGCTCCCGATGGGACTCTTCAAGCGATTTGTTGTGGTGGACCGCCACGAGGGCGTCCTGGAGTCGGTGGCGGTCCTGGACGTGGTAGTGGACGTTGTTGGTGGCCACGACGCCTGCGCCAAGCCTGCCAGCCAGGTCGACGAGCCGCCGGTTGCGACGGGTGTCGCCCTGCACCAGGTTCTGCTGAAGTTCGACGAAGACGCTGTCCGGGACGCACCAGTCCATGTAGGCGCGAAGCTGCGCCTCAGCCCCCGCAAGGTCGCCATTCTCCGCCAGGTCCGCGAGCCGACCGGTGCGGCAGCCCGTGAGCAGTATCAGTCCTTCGGCGTGCTCGGCGATACGAGCTGGGTCCAGGCCGGGATTACGCCTATCGCCGTCAGTGTAGCCGTGGGAGACAAGCCGGGACAGGTTGGCGTAGCCGCGCTGATTTTCGGCCAGGAGGGTCAGGTGCGAGCCGTCCTGGAGGGTCACCTCTGCGCCGATGATGGCATTCAGGTCGAGGTCAGTAGCGGCCTGGGCGAACTCCATGGAGCCACACAGGTTGTCGTGGTCGGTGATAGCGAGGGCACGGTATCCGAGCCCTTCGGCGCGCACGAGTAGGTCGCCTACGGAGGACGCACCCTCCTGGAAGGAGTAGTTTGTATGGCAGTGGAGCTCTGCGTACATTTCTTTGTTTAACCCACCCACCCGCCGTTATAAGGTAGTTTCGGGGGATACCCCCGTGCCCCCACCAGAAGGGGCGCTGCCCCCTCTGGACTCCCTCGCCGAGACATCCAGGCAGGGATCGCACCGTGCCCACCTACATTGGATACGGGGTCATGCTGTAGGGGCGCATGGTATGCACCCGGTCCGATAACGTCGGCACCTCACCCGCTCGTATGCGCCTTCACACGACCCAGCGGGCGCATGCACTCGGCCATCATGACGACGGCATCTTGCCCGCTTGTGAGGGCCTTCATCAGGAACCTACGAGGTCACTGTGTGATCACTACTCGATGTACGAAATATTGTTTAGTGCGACGACGGCTGTGTAGACGAGGATCAGGGGTGCCAGGGCGAGGAGCCATGCGCCTATAATCCAGCCGAACGCGACGCCCAGCGGTCGCCAGCGTCGGCTGAGTGTTCCTGCAAGGTAGAGCGCGACCATGGAGGCAACGTACACGAGAAACATGAGGCCAAAGAGGCGGAACAGCCCTCTACCGGTGACATAGGGTGCCTCGAAGGCTGTGCCACCGAGCCACAGCGCCCCGAATGCGAACGTGACGGCTACCCACATCCAGGCCAGTCGAGAGGCCCAGCGTTTCAGCCCGGGGGACATGTTCCCGGGAACCGGCGCGAGCCTGATCAGCGCCCATGCATACACCGGGTATAAGAGCAGCGAGCCCAGGAGGATCTGCCAACCCTCATTGATTAGGCTGAGCTGTGATAAAGCCGTGAGCAATATCCCGATGGCCACCAGCGGCGTCCCCAGCAGCCCTATGCGTAGTGCGAGCGTGCGCAGCGCAGGCCGGTCGCTCTTCCGGACCAGCAGGTGGACTGAGGCCAGGAGCAAGGGGAAAAATATCGCACCTAGCAACGCGGCGATGGCCAGGCCGTAGGGCCATGTCATCGCTTTTCCGCCGATGCCGAGCGTGTAGTGGCGCGTCAGGGCAAAGAGCGCCCCCGACAGCATCGACCCCGCGCCCAGGCTCCAGAGGGCATAGCCGACGAGATAGGGGGTCATTCCTCGCATTGTGCCTCGGCTCTCCATCAGCCGAGCCGCGCTAGTCCTTGTCAACTCGATAACCCAGAAGGCCGAAGGACAGGGCCGCCGCACCGGCGAGAATCCCCGCGCCTACCCAGTTGCTGTCCAATGCCGCGTTTATGGTCAATATGAGGGCCAGGAACCCCACGATGATCAGGCCCCAATGGGATACCCTGCTTGCCCGCTTGTCTCTGGAACTTTCTGTACTGTCTACCATGGATGTTCCTCCTGAATGTTCCGGTTCCACACGACGGGATCATACTTCTGTGCATGTGACCCTTCGACAGGCTCAGGGTGAGCAATTGTGTTTCCGTTCATGGTGAGCCTGTCGAACCACGCACAACACTCTCTAGATGCCGGACGGCGAGAGGACTGCGACGACCTCAAAGCGCTCCGGCGCAGATACGACAAAGCCGTAGTTGACCTGCGTCGAGCCCAGATCGGCCCGCAGGACCATCTCGTACTCGCCCTC
>CAUZNX010000193.1:0-4119 GCA_963580905.1 Dehalococcoidia bacterium
TCATGATGTCGGATAGGGTCGTGGTCCTGTCCTCCAGACCCGGACGGGTAGTAGGAGAGATTTCCATCGGCCTGCCGAGGCCTCGTGAGGAGGCTCTGGAGCGGGCGCCTGAATTTTTGGAGCTAGCAGACCGTGTAAAGGAGTTGTTGGCCCTTGGAGCGAAACGCACGACAACAGCGGGCGGAGCACTTGCCGGGTCATGAGCCAGGGGTAACTCGGGCTGCCTCCGGTCGGCTCCGGCTGAGCATTCGGTTAGCTGCCCTGGCCTACCTGGTACCGGCTGCGATGGCAGCCCTTGTGCTGATGGTGGGATGGGAGCTGTGGGTTCGGCTCGCCGACGTGCCAGTCTACATTGTCCCGGGACCCTTGAAGGTGTTGCGACGCCTGTTTGGGGATGTGGGCTTTTTCGCGGGCCATGGGGCCACGACCCTGATGGAGGCCGGGGCGGGTTTCCTTCTGGGTTCGCTCGTAGCGGTGATCGCAGCGACGCTGATGGCCCACTCTCGCCTGTTGGAGCGGATACTGCTTCCGCTGGCGGTCGTGGTGAAGGTAACGCCCATCGTGGCTATCGCACCGCTGTTCGTCATATGGTTCGGGTTCGGCTCTGCGCCGAAGATCCTGATTGCGGCGATAATCACCTTCTTCCCCGTGATGGTCAACGCCAATGTGGGCTTGAGGGCGGTCGATCCAGGGTCACTTGATCTCTTCAAGTCGCTTCACGCGAGCAAGACCGAGATACTCTTGAAGTTGAGGGCACCCAGCTCCCTTCCATATTTGTTCGCCGCGTTTCGGATAGCGGTGCCGCTGTCTGTGATTGGAGCAGTGGTGGGGGAGTGGTTCACGGGCGACCAGGGCCTGGGTAGCGTGATAATCGTTGCCCACAATGATCTGGACACACCTACGCTCTTCGCGGCTATTTTTTCGCTGGCCATCATAGGGGTCAGCCTCACACTGGCTACATTCTATGTGGAGAAAAGGACGCTGTTTTGGCACAATTCTTTCCTGGCATGACAAGGGCGGCGGTCGTTCTGACGGCGCTAGTGGCGATGGCTGCAGTGGCGTGTGGTGGCGAGGAGCCGGACCCTGCGCTGGATCATGTCGTGTTCATGGCCGGCTTCAAGGCCCAGGCGAACCTGCCTTTCGTGGCGGCCTATGTTGCCCAGGAGAAGGGATATTTCGAGACGCAGGGGCTGGATGTTGAGATACGACACGCGAGCAGTGGGGAGCACTTGAAGTTGCTGCTCTCGGGGGATGTGGATATCACGACAGCCGCTGCCACTTCTGTCCTCAAACGGCGATCGGACCCGGAGATACCGGTCGTGGCGTTTGTCCTGTTTGGCCAGCGAGGGCAACAGGCCTACGTATCCTTGAGTGACTCGGGAATGAGTACGCCTGATGATTGGGAGGGCAAGACTTTTGGCTACAAGATATCGGTTCCGCCGGACTACCTCGCCGTTTTGAAGTCTAGTGGCGTCGATCGATCTCTGATCACAGAGGTCAATGCAGGTTTTGACCCGCGAATCTTGACCGAGGGCAGGGTGGACGTGTTGGCTGTGTTCAACTCCAATGAGCCCGACACGATCCGCAGGCTCGGTTTCGAGGTGACGACCTGGGAGCCCGAAGACTTTGGTGTGCCCAACCTGGGTCTGACGTACATTGCGACCGAGCAGACGGCTGGTGAACGGGGCGATCTAGTGCAGAGGTTTCTAAAGGCCACGCTCAAGGGGGTGGAATTCGCCGTCGCCAATGTCGAGGAGACGCTGGACATCGTACTCGAATATGCCCCAGGGGCTGACCGCGACCACCAACGGTTCATGCTGGAGACGGAGCTGGCCGACGCTCGGAGCGACCTTACCGGCCAGAATGGGATTGGTTGGATGACGGACGGGCAGTGGATGGCCCTTTATGATTACCTGCTCGACTTCGACGCCTTGCCCAACCCCTTCGATTACAAGGAAGCCTTCACCGACAACTTCTTGCGCCGGGTTTACGATAAGGGAGAGCTTAGCTGGCCGTAGGTGGGCTGAGCAAGTTGTATATGCCGTGCAGACCAACGTTGGCCTAACTGCGTAGGTTCTCGCCTCGGCTAATACGCTCACGGTCGATGATGGAGCCTATCTCACGGGCCGCGTCGTCGATGCGCCCCTCCCGGTTAAGGACTATGAAGTCGAACCTTGGGGCCTCCTCCATCTCCTTTAGGGCGGTGTCTAGTCGCCTCTGAAGGGCGTCTGGAGATTCGGTCATGCGCCGCTTGAGCCGGGAGGCTACGTCGCTCATTTCTGGGGCCGCCAGGAAGATAAACAGCGCGTCTGGGAGGATTTCGCGGATGGTGGCCGCACCCTGGACGTCAATCTTAACGACGACGTCCTGGCCAGCCTCCAGCGCCTTGGTGACCTGGTGGCGCGGTATCCCGTACATGTTCCCATAGACGTTGGCGCTCTCAAGGAGCCCCTCGGCGTCGGCCATTCGGCTGAACGTCTCTTTTGAGACGAAAATGTAGTCGACACCATCCGTCTCGCCCGGGCGGATCGTCCGGGTGGTGGCCGTCACGGTGAAATGATAGGGAGCTTCGAGTTGCTTCATCCGGGATAGGACTGCGTCCTTGCCAACACCGGATGGTCCGGAGAGAACTACTACAAGGGGTTTTTCGCTAGGTGCCATTTCGCCTCACCGGAGGGGTTGATTCATCTGGGTATCTTGAGTGAATTAGCATCGGTCCCGTGGTTCTATCAGCCCTAATCGGGGGTGAGAGAGTTGAGGGTGTGCCAGAAGCCCGGGTAGGAGACGTCGGCGGCTTCGGCTCCTGCAATCGTTGTTTCGCCGGTGGCGGTTAGCCCGGCGACGGCCAGCGTCATTGCTATTCGGTGGTCACCGGCGCTGTCGCAGGGTGCGCCCTGGAGGCTGTCGACTCCACGTATGGTAATGCCGTCGGGCCGCTCCTCGATGTCCGCTCCAAGGCTCGATAGCCCAGCTACCGTGGCTACGATGCGGTCGGATTCCTTGAAGCGAAGCTCGTCGGCGTCGCGGATTGTTGTTGTGCCGGACGCGAGGCTGGCAGCCAGCGCGAGGGCGGGCAGCTCATCGATTGCCCTTGGTACAGCATCGCCAGCGATCTCTGTCCCGTGGAGCTGGCTGCTCTCCGCGATGATGTCAGCGACGGGTTCGTCGCCGATTTCACGCACGTTTTTTATCTGGATGTTGGCGCCCATCGATCGTAACGCGTCCAGTACACCGGCGCGTGTGGGGTTGATTCCTACGTTACGTATCGTCAGGCGAGCGTTGGGGTGGATGCAGGCGGCCACCAACCAAAAGGCGGCGCCGCTGATGTCGCCGGGGACGGCCACGTCCATGGCGCTAAGGGTCGAGCGGCGGACCGAGATCCGCGGGCCGTCTATGGTGATGTTGGCGCCCATCGCGTGCATCATGCGCTCGGTGTGGTCACGGGACTCCGCTGGCTGGACCACGGTGGTCTCGCCGGAGGCGTGAATTCCGGCGATTAGTATGCTCGACTTGACCTGGGCGCTGGCGACGGGTTGTTCGAATGAGATTCCCGACAGGTTGCCGCCGCGAATCGCGAGAGGGGCTAAAGAGTTGTCGTCCCGGCCCATGATGTGAGCACCCATCTCGCTGAGAGGGGTGATAATACGGTCCATGGGCCGCGAGCGCAGCGATTCGTCGCCGGTCAGGACGCTGAAGAACGGCTGCGCGGCCAGGAGGCCTGCGACTAGTCGTGTGGCGGTGCCGCTGTTGCTAGCGTCGAGTACCGAGTCAGGCTCGGTGAGACCGTCGGGACCCTGACCCTCCACCAGAAAGCACTCTTCGGCTCCCGTCTGCGCACAGTTTGAGTGGGCCGATATTGAGATTCCGAGTCCGCCCATGCAGCTCAGTATGGATGCGCGGTCGTCGCCATGACAGAGATTGGATACGTGGGCACTTCCGGATGCGATAGAGTTGAGCAGGATAGCTCGCTGGGATATTGACTTGTCTCCCGGGAGGGTAACAGTCCCTTCAAGCCGCGCGGCGCTACGAACGGTTCTGATCATCGTGCGGTCGAGCCGCAGGGCGTTCCATCGTGTGCCCCTTGCGGGAAGGTGAGAAGAGAAGTGAGCGGGGGGATAC
>CAUZNX010000194.1:0-4117 GCA_963580905.1 Dehalococcoidia bacterium
AAGCTTGATGCCGGCTCTTGGAAAGACGCTTGGTTTGCGGGGGAGCCAATACCCACGCTGGAGGAAGTGCTAGGAAGGTACCGTGGCCGAGCCCACCTGCACATCGAGTTGAAAGATGGGCACCCGGGTCTAGCAGAAAAGACGGCAAAGCTCGTTCAAAAATACCAGGCGGAGGGAAGCGTAACCATCATCTCATTCGCCTCGGAGATGCTGAAGACGGTTGGCGAGGTGGCGCCATCCCTGGCCCGGGGATGGCTGGTGCGTGACCTCGACGATGAAACCATCGCGGAAGCTGTATCCATGAATGTAGCCCAGATCTCTCCACCGGCAAAGTCCCTCACGCCAGAGTTGGTCCGGCTGCTCCACAAGAAGGGCCTGTCTGTGAGGGCCTGGTCCGTACATCTTGAAGAAGATGCCGTGCATGTAATTAAGTGTGGAGCCGACGGCATGACTGTGGACTGGCCTGACAGGGCGAAGGCTCTGGTGGAAAACCAGACGACGGGCTAGAGAACGAGCGCCTCCCGCACAACGGACGTGGCCGGTTGGTAGGAGCTGCAGTACTCGAACCAACGACCGTCTGTTTGGGGAGCATCGCCTACTGCTATATGGACCTCTCCAAACGCTAACCCTGAGGGTAGGTGGGTTTAACTGAGAGGACCTATGTCAGTGCGTTGGGGCTCTTCGCTTGCTGAAGCGCCACGAGATTGCGGCTGCCATCAGGTTTGCGAGGCCGACCATTCTCTGGCACGTTACCTCTACAGCCGGTAGACCAGCGGCGAATTGTGTTCTATTCGCCCAGGGATGCCTCCATGACTCGGAGGGTATTCTCGCCGAGAATCTTGCGGATGTCGGTGTCGGAGTAGCCACGGCGGACTAGCTCCTCGGTGATCTTCGGGACTTTGGTGCAGTCCTCCATTCCGTTGGGGAGGCGGCAGCCGTCGAAGTCGGAGCCTAGGCCCACGTGGTCGATGCCTGCCACCTTCACCATGTGGTCGATGTGGTCGACGATCTCGGTCCACTCGGGGCTTGCCAGACCCTCGACCAGACTCTCATATCTGCTCTTGATTTCTGCTTTTGCGTCCTCAGAGGACCCGACCAGCTCCTCGTCGCGCTGCGTGTTGAGTTGGTTCTCCGCGACGTTCCTAGACTGCGAAACGAAGGTCACTTCGAAGTTGACCCCGACGACGCCGCCGTTCTTGGCTACGGCCCTGAGCTGATCGTCGTTCATGTTCCGTGGGTTCTGGCAGATCACGTACGACGAAGAGTGGGACGCGATCACCGGCTTGGTGGTGGTCTCCATGGCGTCCCAGAAGGTCTTGACCGAGACATGGGATATGTCGACCAGGATGCCGACGCGGTTCATCTCCCGGACAACGTCTCGACCGAAGTCGGTGAGGCCGCCGTGGCGCTCCTCGTCGAGGATGCCGTCACCCCAGTTGTTCGAGTTGTTGTGGGTTAAGGTCATGTACCGGACGCCGAGGCGGTGGAACTCCCGCAGCATTGCCAGATCGTCGATGATGGCATGCCCGCCCTCGAGGCAGAGGATGCCCGCTAGCTTCCCTGCTCCGACGATGCGACGGATGTCGGCGGCGGTCCCTGCCAGCTCGATCTCGTCCGGGTACTCCTCGCAAAGGCGGTTCATGGCGTCGGTGTACTGGAGTACGCGTTGCACGGCAGTGCCTTGTTCGAGGTAGTCCGGGTGGACGTATGCAGCGAAAAACTGCGCCGTCTGGTTCCCGGCGCGCATGCGGGGCAGGTCCATGTGGCCACGACCGGTGTCGGTGCCCAGGTCGTCGCCATCGTCTACCGTTCGGGCCAGGCTATCGGAGTGGGTGTCGACGAGGATGGAAGAGAAGTGAAGCTCTCGGGCGTGTTCGGTGGTCACGGTGTCTCCTTTGTGTTCAGTGGCGTCGGGGTATCGTACCTCACTGGCGTGTCACTGGAAAATACCTCATGGCTATTCCTCACCCGTCGGTTTTTAAGAAAAAAGAAAAATATTGGGAATGCGAGGGACACCCTCGCGCACCCGGCAAAGGGGCTGTGCCCCTCTGCACACCCCTCTATGAGTAGGCTGAACGGACGTTCGGTAGATCGTTGGAATAAAAGGCGATGGCCGAATAGTCCTAATCCTGACAAACCGGTATCCGGTCAATCTTGTTTGGTGGACTCGAATTGCTATGTGATGAACCGTGGGGGCTCTGCCGATTGCGGGCCTGTTCGGGCACTGAATTGGCACCTGTGCCCCTTCGATGCGCCTTGGGTATGAGACGAAGAGCGAGGCGCAGGGGAGCCTATTGCGAATCGGTTGCCTGCACGGGGTCGTTTGGTGGAGGTGGGTCGGTTTCGGGGGGCGGTGGTGCGTTCATTCTTGGTAGCCAATATCCGAATGCCCATGCGCCGCCGGCAAGGGCTGGAATTAGGCCCCAGAATATCGCGAAGAGCTTGAGTACGAGACGCGTGGACTCTTCGACATCGGCACCACCGGAGGACCATACGATTCCACGGGTGAGCAGCGCGAGACCGGCCACGTGCAGGATGTATGCGCCTGCGATAAATGTGAATAGCCAACCGATGCGGGGCAGTATGTCCACGCCAACGGAGGCGAGGACGAGGACGGACAGTAGTATGAGCCCTGAATGGAGGGTTAGTGAGTCGAGTGAGAAGGGCAGGGCCGCAGGGCTGTATTCGATCATGAATCTGGTGCCCAGGACAGAGAGGGAGGGCGCGTCGCCGACCAGGTTTTTGGCGACAGCCACCAGAGCGGTGTTGTACCGTTCGGCGACGGTGAGCCACAACAGGGGAATCAGCATTACCAGGACGAGGGCCCGGAACGCGAAGGAGAGGAGCTTACCGCTTAGCAGCACCGGAAAGCCTTCCCGCCCAGACCAGCCACATTACGATGGCCAACAGGATAATGGCGGACTGCCAGACCAGCAGGTGGGCGACATCCAGGTATTCGGGGTAGACCTCACCGATCCAGAACAGGCTCATGATCCGAACCAGATTGACTCCGGTGAGTACTACCGCGCCTGCGGCTGCACCGACGAGTTTGGCTCGTTTTGAGGCCGGGTAGGCGACTACGGCTCCGACATAGAGGATGAGGGGCCCGATGGCCGTGCATTCGGCCACAACATTTGCGACGAAGTTGTCGGATATTAGCAGGGTGCCGGAGACGGTAGTGGAGCCACCGAGCAAGTTGATGGCCTTGCTGGTCCAGGTCGCGGTCAACTCCGCGATCACGTCAACCCAGGCGCTCCCCAGGAAGCCGTAGTAGAGGGCAAGGGCGAGGCCGAGGCTTGCCGCGAGGATTATCCAGGACCGGACCGTCTGCGGTCCGATGACCCCGGTTGATGCCGCGCCGTTAGGACCGGCGGCTGCCAGGTCGCCCGTGTCGTTCGCGGTATGGTGATTCTGGGGGGCCATTAGTGTTCCTGGATGCCCATTATAGACCGCTTCACCTACGTTGACACCCTATTCCAGCCTCGAATAGAATTTGAGGCCCCACGGGGGCTTTTGATGAAGACTGCGGTCTCCCTGGTAACATTGCTAGGCGCGATGTGCATCGGATGGTGTCTCAGAGGGGCTAGGCCAGTCTGCTGAGTTGTGAGGGGACGTCCCTCATGCATCCCGGTGTCTTTTTGTGAGAAGGGCGTCGTATCGCGAAGAAGAATCTAGTGGGTCACCGCGATATTCTGTTTCACGGGCGAAGTCAGAAAGAGGAAAATTGAAGACCACCAACGAGATACGCGAGGACTTTCTGAAGTACTTTGAGGGGCAGGGCCATCTTCGGCAGGCTAGCTCGTCGCTGATCCCCGTTGGGGACCCGACTCTGCTGCTGACCACGGCGGGCATGGTGCAGTTCAAGTCGTACTTTTCGGGTGAGGCTGAGCCGCCTAATCGGCGTCTGACGACCTCGCAGAAGGCTTTTCGTGTCGTCGACATCGACGAGGTTGGCGACGCGACCCACCTGACCCTGTTCGAGATGCTGGGCAACTTCAGTATTGGTGACTACTTCAAAGAGGGCGCGGTGGAGTTTGCCCTGGACTGCTTCGACTCGGTAATGGGGCTCCCGAAGGAGCGCTTTGCGGCGACCGTCCACCACACCGACGATGATGCG
>CAUZNX010000195.1:0-4113 GCA_963580905.1 Dehalococcoidia bacterium
AGATCCTGCGAAAACTGGAGGTCTCTGTAACCAAAATGAAAGACCGCCTAAATGAACTGCTGGAGCAGGGACCAAAGGTTGAATACCAGTCCAACCAGATCTTTGTCTCGCCACGAGCAGCCGCAGCCCTGGAAAGGGCCAAGCAAGAGGCCGAGCGGCTGAACGATGATTTCATCACCAGTGAGCATTTGCTGGTTGCGATCGTTCAGGAGGACGGCGGGGATGCGGCTACGGTCCTGTCGGAGTTTGGTATCGAGCTCGAGAAGGTCTATCAGGCGCTACAGGGGATACGGGGCGGCCACCGCGCCACTGATGCGCGTGCGGAGAGCCGGTACCAGTCCCTGGAGCGGTTCAGTGTCGATCTGACCCAGCTTGCCCGCGATGGCAAGCTCGACCCGGTCGTTGGGCGCGATGCCGAGATCGCCCGCGCCATGCAGACCCTGATACGCCGCACCAAAAACAACCCGGTGATGATTGGCGGTGCCGGGGTCGGGAAGACGGCCATCGCCGAAGGGCTCGCCCAGCGTATCGTGGCCGACGACGTGCCTGACGAGCTAAAGGGACGCAAGGTATTGGTTCTCGACATGGGAGCGATGGTTGCGGGCAGCAAGTTCCGCGGCGAGTTTGAGGAGCGTCTCAAGGCCGTGCTGGACGAAATCACCGAGTCCCACGGCGAGATCATCCCATTCATCGACGAGATACACACCGTCGTCGGTGCTGGGGCGGCCGAGGGCGCCATCGACGCCAGCACATGATGAAGCCGGCGCTGGCAAGAGGCGACCTGCAGGTCCTGGGCGCCACGACCGAGAACGAGTACCGCAAGTACATCGAGAAGGACGCGGCGCTGGAGCGGCGCTTCCAGCCAATACAGGTGGAGGAGCCCGACGTCGAGACGGCCATCGAGATGCTCCACGCACTAATGCCCAAGTACGAGGCACACCACAAGATCAAGGTGAATGACGAGGCATTGGATGCCGCCGCTCGCCTGAGTCAACGCTACATCACTGAGAGGCTGCTGCCCGACAAGGCGGTAGACCTGATCGACGAGGCGGCCGCCAAAATTCGCATAGATTCCCAGAGCATGCCGAGCGGCCTTAAGGATCTGGAGAATCAGATTCGGCAGCTAGAAAACGAGGAAGAGGCCTGCGCCCAGCGTGGCGACTACGAGCAAGCCGCAGAGCTGCGGGCCGAGCGTGTCCGGCTTCAGGAGCGCTACGACGTGGACAAGTCCGTAGCGGCCCTCGAAGCCGACTTCGATACGATCGTCGACGCCGAGGACATCGGTAGCCTGGTAGCCACCTGGACCGGCATACCGGTCGACCGGCTCCTAGAGAGTGAGGCAGACAAGCTACTACACATGGAGGACCGCCTCCACGAGCGAGTAGTCGGCCAGGGCACGGCCATCGCATCTGTCGCTGACGCCGTGCGTCGGGCGCGTGCGGGCCTCTCTGATCCGAACCGCCCGATCGGCAGTTTCATATTCCTCGGTCCGACCGGGGTCGGCAAGACAGAACTCGCGCGAGCCCTTGCCCAGTACCTGTTTGACGACGAACAGAACATGGTCCGCATCGACATGTCGGAGTACCAGGAGAAGCACGCGGTCTCCAGACTCGTTGGCGCACCACCAGGATACGTTGGCTACGAAGAAGGCGGCCAGCTCACCGAGGCCGTGTGGCGCAGGCCGTTCCGCGTCGTACTATTCGACGAGGTGGAGAAGGCCCACCCGGACGCATTCAACATGCTGCTCCAGATACTGGAGGACGGCAGACTAACCGATGGTCAGGGTAAGACGGTCGATTTCCGAAACACGCTGATTATCATGACCAGCAACCTGGGCACCAGCGAGGGAAGCAAGGAGCCCCTCGGATTTCTACGGCAAGCTGCGGAGGACTCGTCGGTCCGGATGCGCTCCTCGGTAGAGGACGCCCTGAAGTCCACGTTCCGACCGGAGTTCCTGAACCGGATAGACGAGATCATAGTCTTCGAGGCCCTCACGGCCGAGCAGATCCACGGGATCGCCGACCTGATGATCGAAGAGGTTCGCAACCGCGTCGCGGAGCGGCAGGTGTCGATTACGCTGACTGAAGCTGCCAGGGAGTGGCTCGCCAGCGAGGGGTTCGACCCCGTCTACGGAGCCAGGCCACTTCGCCGTGCGATCCAGCGTTTCGTCGAAAACCCGCTATCCAAGCGGATACTCGCCAGCGAGCTTTCGGAGGGTGACGAAGTCCTTATCGACGCCAATGAGGACGGTCTTACCTTCGAGAAAAGCGGCGAAGCGGTCGCCGTCTCGTAGCTACCTGCTGTACTGCGTATTGAAAGAGGGGCTCACCGTCGGTGGGCCCCTCTTTGTGCCTCCGGGCATGAGGACATTTGGCCTGCCGGATACGACCTCTATCCCTGTTGATCCGATTATCTTGCGTATCTTCCTTCACAGGGATATTCTTTGTTTGTGCACTGCAGGTTCCCCGGCCGCGTCAGCTGTACTAGCCAGCTTGATCAAGGCAACTAGATCAGCAGTCCACCCGAGGGAAGTAGCGTCACGCCGGATTCGGTTCGGCGCGTCCAAAAAGTCACCCGCTTCATAGCGCCTGAGTCAAAACGCTTCCAGTTGGGTGTACTTGCTACTGCCGCGCTGGTCATCGCCGTACTGTGGTTCCAACGGGACACCATCAACGACATCGGATTCGTGGGGTATCCCGGGGTATTCTTCCTTAGCCTCTTGAGCAGCGGCGGCTTCATCTTCCCCGTACCTGGCGTCGCGTCAGCCTGTGCGTTGAGCCTAACACTTGTGCCCGCGTTCGTCGGCACGCTCAACGGGGTAGGGGAGACCATAGGGGAAACGACCGGCTACGCCGTCGGGTACGGCTCACGTGCGGCCATCGAGCAACGCAGGTTCTATGCCACGGCAAAACGCTGGATGGACCGCCGGGGCACCCTCGTGGTGTTCATCCTCTCGATCATCCCCAATCCCGTCTTCGACTTCGTAGGAATCGCTGTAGGAAGCACCTGGTACCCATTTCGCCGGTTCGTAGTCACCGTCTTCGCCGGAAAAATGCTCAAAGGCCTAATCGTTTCCTACTCCTGCAGCTACGGGCTCAGCCTTCTGCCCTGGGTCAACTAACCCGTCCGCCACCGGCCCCGGCCTGATTTACGGCGAAGACACCCACGGTAATCTTGTTGGCCCCTCACCTGGAATGCTACAATAAACTAGTCGATCCCCCGCCGTTCCTCGCGAACGCTCCGCAGTAGCTCAGTGGTAGAGCAGTCGGCTGTTAACCGACTTGTCGCAGGTTCGAATCCTGCCTGCGGAGCCAATTCCTAGCTAGGCTAACTACAGGATGTTTTCCTCTGCCCCTCTAAACAAGGAGGGGTTTTGTTGTTTACAGCAGATGGTTATCCATAACTGGCTCATGGGTTTCGGTTGTCCTTAGAGGTATCTGGACTTAGACCTACTACCATTAGGAACTACACAGCGGATGCCCGGAAGTTCGTAGAACACTATGAGGCACTAAGCGACTTCGATGATCTGGACATCGTGATTTATGAGCCAGATAGCCGGTCGTCGGAAGCACGAGTCAGCCGTTCCACCGAAGTGCCCAAAATGACGGCCGGGAAAGCGACCTTGGTGGGGTTGGTACACCGCTATCTTGGCGGCCTGCTGGATCCGTTCGTGACGCTGCTGGAGGTGCACAAGCTCATGTACTTCATGCAAGCCGCAGGTGAGCCACTTCGGCTCAGTTTTACAAAGAGGCCTTTTGGGCCATATGCCGAGAATCTGCGCCACGAGATGAACCGCATTGAGGGCCACATGATATCCGGCTACGGAGACGGCGGTGACGCCCCTGACAAGCAGTTGGAGCTTGTGCCGGGTGCGCTCGACGATGCACGTGCATTTCTTAAGAACAGGTCCGTGACTCAGACTCGATTTGAGAAAGTTGGTGATCTCGTAGATGGATTCGAGTCACCATTCGGTCTGGAATTGCTGTCAACGGTTCACTGGATCGTTAGCAATGAACAGGTCCGATCCGTGGATGACGTCGTGAAGAGGACCTACGCATGGAACGACAGGAAAAAACAGTTCTCCCGACGCCAGATTGAGCTTGCGGTCAATGT
>CAUZNX010000196.1:0-4101 GCA_963580905.1 Dehalococcoidia bacterium
AGGGAGAGGTCATCGAGGCCATCAAGGGGGCAGACCTCATCATCGCCGACGGTGGTATGGCGATGCCCCGTGAGGTGATCGAGGAGATAGATACCGCCAAGGCCATCGTGAATATGGGCCATGGGTTTAACCAGATCGACCACAACGCCGCGACCGAAAAAGGCGTCATGGTGGTCAATACTGCGGGGTTCGTCACAGAGCAGGTGGCCAACCACACAATCATGATGCTACTGGCATGCGCCAAACAGCTGACCAGGATGCACGATGTCGTCAGGACCGGTGGCTGGGACAAAGGCACGCTGGCGAATCTGGGCCACATGCCCACAATCGACGGCCAGACCCTCGGCATCGTCGGCCTCGGTAACATCTCTCGCGCAACCGCTCGAAGGGCCGCCGTGTTCGGCCTGGACGTCATCGCCTATGACCCATACGCGATTCCATGGGTCGCAAAAGACTATCGGGTGGAGCTGGTGGGCAGCCTGCAGGAACTGGCGGAACGTTCTGACTTCGTGTCGATTCTCGTCCCGCTCAACAACGAGACGCGGAAGCTGATCGACGCCGACTTCTTCAACGCGATGAAGCCCACGGCTTACTTCATCAACACGTGCCGTGGCCAGGTCGTCGATGAGGCCGCTCTGATCGCAGCGCTCCAATCCGGCCAGATCGCAGGTGCAGGACTGGACGTGTTCGAGGTGGAGCCTACGCCGACCAACAACCCGTTGCTGAAAATGGACAACGTCATCGTAACGCCCCATTCCGCGGGCACCTCGGACTCGTCCGTCCCCGGGGGTCTTGCCCAGATCGGCGACGAGACGGCGAGGCTACTGAGCGGCACCTGGCCAATGTCCCTCGCCAACCCAGCAGTCCGCGAGGGACTTCCGCCCCGCCCAGCAGCAAAGAGCGTGCCATAAGGGGCGGGACTACGCTACGCGCAAACTACATCAAGCTCGCCGGTGCTCACTCCCGGCGCGACGTTGCGCCGCATCGCCTCCAGAGCGTCTCGGACCACCCGGCCCACGCGCCTCATGCCCTCGAGGTCTGCCTGCGACTGTATCGTCATCCCGTGCCTCCCTGTCCGCGCCTTGCCTGACTCTCACGTTTTCGTTCGCGGTCGTCGTCGGTTAGATATGGCTCAAACTTTGTGATGAACTCCGCCACGGTGTCTTCGACCGTGGCGTTTGACGTGTCTATTTCGAGCTTGTGTTGGATGGCTGACGACTGGTACGCCTCCTCGAATTGCCGCAGGACCAGCTCGACATCCTCGTCTTGTACCACTGGGTTGTCGTGGGGTGCGTCGGCCATTCGCTGTCGGATCAGTGTTGGGTGCGCTTTTACGTGAACAAGGACGAATTCTGGGGCGAATTTGAGTAGTGCACGCTCTACGGTCTGCTTGACCATGTCGCGGGGCGCGGGTTGGCCTTCGCCTCCGTAGCCGAAGTAGAGCGGTCCGTATACTGCGTCCTCTATGTGCATGCCTATGGCAAGGTAGTCGGGGTAGAAGCCTTGCTGCTCCTCCTTGCCTTTGTCGAAGGCACCCGGCTGGATGTGGTAATAGAGGCTGTGGCGTTGCATTTGCTCCTTGAACTTTGGGCTGAGATCGACCAGGTCCCGCCGCTCCTCGGCCGTCGGGAATGCGTCGGTGTCGATGGGCCAGTGGCCTGTGACATGGGGCACCTTCCAGTGGTCGTGAATCAGCCCGAAGTAGGCGCCCATTTCCGACTCACCCCAGCGGAGTATGCCTTTCGCCAGAGTGGTGGTTCCCGCGTATTCGCACCCGATCAACAGCAGTTTCATTTATTTACCTCGTTCATTAGTCGCGCCATGTTTCCGCCGATAATCGCGTCCACACCATCTTGGCCCAGGATGTCCGCGTACCCGCGAATCTGGTCCAGGCACTGGCGATAAGTGTAGTGGAGTGTCTCGAAGGGCTGGTCAGAACCCCACATTAATGTCTCGACGCCGAACCGGTCCACCAGTACCCCCAGGGTCTCACGGAACTGCGGCATCGGGTAGGCCCAGCGTGCGCCCAGCGTGACCGATAGCACCAGCTGCAGGCAGACGTTTGGCTTATCGAGGGGAGCGGCGTCCAGGAGTGCTTCGGGCAGTGTGATTGTGTCACCGTCTCGGAAGTCCCGCCAGCTGAATCCGTGGGTTAAGACCACGCTTATGTCGGGGTATCGCTCGCACCATTGCCGCAGCGATTGCAACTCGGCTACGTAGCCGTCCACACCGGTGCCGCCCCTCGGACCCAGGGTGAAGAATACCGGCACACTATGTTTTGCGACCGAGTCCCAGAACGGCTTGAACGCCGGACCGGCCCAGTCTCCGCCATCGCCTTTGAGGTCCAGGAACATGGGCAGGAACTGTAGGCCTGAGAGCCCCAATTCGCCGAACGCGCGGTCCACCTTGTCGATGGATGTCCGCATATCAGCGGCGATTAGCCACTCCTCTACGTGGGCAAGCGCCTGGATGCGATCCGGAAACCGGCGCATGCACTCGGCGACGAAGTCGTTGCCTACGCCAAGATACGGGGTGCGTTGCAGCAGTGCCCGGTCTATCCCGGCGTAGTCCATGTCTGCGACCAGATTTTCGGCAGGATAGGACATGGCCGCGATGCCAGGCGGAAGTAGCTGTTTTACGTAGTCCTCGCCTTTGACCGTCCACTCGAATTTTCCGTGGGTACCGGGCCGGAATTCGGCGTCTTTCAGCGCGGCGAAACCCCAGCCCTTGGACAGGTCGGCAAGACCGCTCGTGTCGGCGGGCGCGCGGTCGCTCGCTCGCCAGGGAGGCAGGCTGTGACCCATGCCTGCCGTCGCAAGCTGGAGATGTCGCCTGAAATCGGCGGGATCCTCGAAGCCGCCTGCCCCCGCCAGATCGGGGAGGCAATACGCGTGGCCATCGTAAATCATCACGGCCTCCAGGGGCCTGGATTGGTACAAATCATGCGAGGTGGGCGGAGTCTATCAACACCCTGTGCAGGCGTCAACGGAGCCGTTGCCTCGCTTTGACAGGCCGCAGCGCCTATGATAAATTTTCCACGTTCGGACGGGTCCGAGGATGAATACAGGAGGTGTGACATGTCTCTGGACGACAAGCTAAGTGTTGAGATTATCTACTGCGTACCTTGAAGCTATCATGGAGAGGCGGCCTGGATGGCCACCGAGTTCTTCGCTGAAGCTGGCAATAGCATTGCAATTACCATCACCCCAGGTGAGGCCGGCGTGCTGCAGGTATTCGCGGGCGGTGACAAGATTTTCGACAAGGCGGACGAGGGCGGGCACCCGGAGCTCACGCGCGTCAAGGCTATGAGGGCCGCGATACGCGAAAAGCTGGCCGTGCCGGCAGCCGCCGACTAAGAGCCCTCACCTCAATCCTCTCCCGTCCGAAGAGAGAGGAGGCGGGATTCCTTCTCCCCTGGGGGAGAAGGCTAGGATGAGAGCTAGACGTTAAGGGGCCCGGGACACAATTCCCAGGCCCCTTTTTTCAGCTACTTTTCAGGCTTTACAGGCCGGTGTAGCTACGATAAGTGGTAGTTGCTGAAAAGCCTGCTGCCCCCTTGAATACTCGCGACCGCGTATACCGCGAATGCGCATCCTTCAGCGCTTCCAGGGCGGCAGCATCAGATACGTCATTGAGCCACCATCGCCTTCGTCAGCTCGAAGAAGAGACAGACTTCCGCGATTGCCGCCCCTGGCAAGACAGCTCCGCGTTCAACTAAATGGCCTCCGAGTTCCTCGGCGTCGCTGGCCAGGCCCTCCAGGACCTAGAATTGTTTGCGGCTACCCGATGATGCCAAGCTCGCCACCGATGCGTCGTCGGCGCCCAGGTTCAATTGACCAGCTTCACCCAGTTGGGCAGTCTCGGACAGGGTATGGGCTATTAGGCTCGTCATTCTTGCGAATGTTTCACCGTCCCGGCGAGCGATGTACTTTGCGGCTATTATGCTCATAGCCCAGAAGAAAGTGATCTTGTGGGTTAATTGTTCTCCAAGGGGCGCATTGGCCGCCAGGGGCGCACCCGGAGGGCGATTAGATTGACGTCGCCAGTCGTCTCCCGACATGAGAGGTAGCCCGGTGTTATTGAATAGCACCTTCTCATCAT
>CAUZNX010000197.1:0-4101 GCA_963580905.1 Dehalococcoidia bacterium
CCGTTGCCGTACTTGCGTGTCCATGCCATCGGCTGCGTCTCGCCGTCCAAATCCGCGCTCATGAAGACGTCATTGCCAGGACGCCAGCCAAGTTTCGTGTACAACTCATCGTTAGTCAGGAAATCCGAAATTCCCTCGGCGCAGGGATGGCCAGCGTTGTCCACGCTGACCGAAAACTGACCGTACGGCGGATGCGTGCTAGTCCCATATACCCAGCCCCCGCCAGTAACATCGTGGTACTCGGCCCAACCCTCCGGTGCACACCCGGAGATATGCAAACACACAAATCCCTTGCCACCGCCGATGAAACGGGTCATCCCGACCTGCTCATCCACCGTCAGCGTAGTCCCCTCTCGCCGCAGCGTATTGAAGACCAGCACGTCGAAATCGTCCAGCTCGTCAGAGGCCAACACCGCCGCGTCCTCGGTCAACGTGGCCTCGTGCCCAGCCTGTGTCAGAAAATCCATCAGCACCGGAGTGCTTTCGGCATACGGATGAGTCCCCCCTGAGATTACCAGCAGTTTCATAACCGTCCCTCCGGCCTCTCCGGCCTAGTCGTATGCATTCTCCTGGGCATTGGTGAGCGAATCGTATGTCCAGGGCAACATCTAGCCCCGCCCGACCCAGCGCGCGCAGCGCCGCTTTGCTTCTGCGTATACGTCTGGTGCAAGAGGCCCTCGAATCGTCGCCTCCACATTCTCCGCCAGATGATCGAGACTCGTCGTGCCCACAATCACCGTGTGGACATGTGGATGGCTGAGCGTGTAACGCAGTATGAACGCCGAGCGGCCCTCGCCATCCTCTAGGAGTTCGTCGAGCCCTCCACTCCGAAAACTCGCCCACCTGTCAGTCGTCCCAAGCCCCACATTCGGCTCACCCTGGGCGATGCCACCGCGGATCACGATACCGATTCCCGCCTCACCTGCCTTCGTAATCCAGTCATAATGCTCCGGCTCCAGCGCCGAATACGGGATCTGGAACACGTCGAACGCCCCCCACTCCAGATAAGTCGGCAGATGGGGCAGCGTCGTGGAGACACCGATAAAGCGCACCATGCCGCGAGAGCGCATCTCCTCCAAAGCGTCCACAAGCCCACCCGCCTCGGACTCCTCCACAGTGGGATTATGGAGCTGCATCACATCGATGCTATCTCTGCCGAGACGCTCCAAGCTCACCTCGACGCGACGAATCAGGTTATCCCGCGTCCATTCGTGCTTCGAATTGTCCTGGATGCCGTCCGACTCGGTGCACCCGCACTTGGACGCCAGGTAAAACTCCGAATACCTGTGCGCCGCCAGTCGGCCAATCATCTCCTCACTATCGACATAATCGTGAGCCGTGTCTATAAAATTGATCCCCGCATCAAGCACGCCATCGTAGAGTTCCCTCACCTGCTCCAGGGGCATCTTGGGCCGACTCGCCCCATGCAATGCCGTCCCAAACCCGAGACGTGTGACCTCAAGCCCTGTTCGGCCAAGAACAGCGGTAGGTAGCTTTGCAGACATAGACATTCCCTCCTACATGGGACCAGACGATTCGGCTCGCATTGTAAATGGCACACGGTCGAGGGACAACCGCTCCGCAAGCCGTCGAGCGCTCCAACCGGTCAGTGTACAATGGCCGAATCCACAGAGCCGCTCGGGAGATCAGCAACCAAAGGCGCGCCCAATAGCATCAAAGCCACAGACCTCCGCCTGATAACCCACTCGCATACCAGGAGCGACCAATGACCACTGAAAGCTTCAAGGTCCCCTCCGAAAACCTCGGCGCATTCTACGATCCAGCCGCCCTCGGTTTCGAAACCACCGACGAGTTATCGCCACTAGAGGGGACCATCGGACAGGAACGGGCCATCAGCGCCCTCGAGCTCGGGCTCGACATCAGTGAGCCAGGATTCAACATCTTCATCTCCGGCCCCCCCGGCTCCGGACGCAACACAGCCATCCGCGCATACGTCGACCCCATAGCCGCCGACAAGCCAAACCCCTCCGACTGGGGCTATGTCCACAATTTCGACGACCCGGCCCAGCCCATAGCGATCAAGTTGCCCTGCGGCATGATGAGGATCCTGCTCCGCGACATGGAGGAGCTTGTTGGCACCTGCAGGCGGGAGATCCCCCGCGCCTTCGAGAGCGACGACTATACATACCGTGTTGAAGACGCACTCAAAGAGGTACAGGCCCAGACCAAGACCATGACCGACGAGTTGGACCAGCGCGCCGAAGAAGCTGGCTTTGCACTCAGACCCACTCAGACCGGCATCACCCCCGTCCCCATCGCCGACGGCCAGCCTATCCCCGCCGAGCAGTTCGCCGCCATGTCGAAGGAAGAGATAGACGGCATGCGGGAACGGGCGGAAAAGCTTCAACACGACGTGGGCCACACCACGACGAAACTCAAACGGCTTGGCAAGGTCGCCGTCGAACAGGCCAGGGACGTAGACACGGAGGTCGTGCGCTTCACCCTCACCCCCATCGTCGACGAACTCCAGACCAAGTACGCCGAGTTCCCGGAAGTCGTCGAGTATCTGGGACGAGTCGAGGCCGACATGGCCGAACGTCAGGAGATATTCAAGCCGGCCGAGGACGCTGCACCACAACCGATACCCGGATTCACAGACCGCGCCAATCCGGAGGACTATTCGCTAGCTACCGCGTAAACGACGTGGTAGACAACTCGGCCTGTGTGGGCGCGCCCGTCGTATTCGAGCACAGCCCCACCTACTACAATCTGTTCGGGCGCATCGAGTACAGAGCCCAGGCCGGCACCTTCAACACCGACCTGACGATGATCAGGTGCGGCTCCCTGCACAGGGCCAACGGCGGCTACCTGGTGCTCCAGGCCCGGGACCTTCTGGGCAGCTCACTTTCGTGGGAAACCCTCAAGCGAACGCTTCGGAGCCGCGAGCTTCAGATCGAGAACATCGGCGAACAGTTCAGCGCCTTGCCGTCCGCAACATTACGGCCCGAGCCCATCCCTATCAACGTACGGATAATCCTCGTCGGGACGCCCGCGCTGTTACGAAACCTGCAAGCCTATGACGACGACTTCAAGCGCTACTTCAAGGTAGCTGCGGAGTTCGACTCCCTGATGGAGCGCTCACCCGAGAACCTGATGAAATACGCGTCCTTTGTCGCCGCCCGCTGCCAGCAGAACGAACTCCGACCATTCCACAGTGCGGCCGTCGCCCGCATCGTCGACCACTCCAGCCGCCTCGTCGAGCACCAAAAAAAGCTGACCACGCGGTTCATGGACGTGTCGCAGATCGTTACCGAGTCCGACTTCTGGGCCGGCAAGGACAAGGCAAAGGTCGTGATGGGAAGCCACGTCAAGAAGGCCATCGACGAGGCCCGATACCGCGCAGGACTCACCGAGGACCGGCTCAGGGAGATGATCGAAGACGGCTCCATCCACATCGACACGGAGGGAGAGGTCGTCGGCCAGATCAACGGACTCGCCGTTCTGGCCCTGGGCCGACCACGCCTTCGGCAAGCCCAGCCGCATCACCGCACGGGTGTCCCTGGGACGCGGCCAACTCCTCAACATCGAGCGCGAGGCCCGCATGAGCGGGAGAATCCACGATAAAGGCTTCGTCATCCTCACCGGCTACATCCAGGGCAAATACGGCCAAACCAGGCCTCTGTCGCTGCAGGCAAGCATCGGATTCGAGCAGTCCTACGGCGAGATCGACGGCGACAGCGCCTCGTCCACGGAGCTATACGCACTCCTGTCTCAGCTCTCGGGCAAGCCCCTGGCCCAGGGCATCGCGGTCACCGGGCCCGTCAATCAAAACGGTGAGGTCCAGGCCATAGGGGGCGCGAACCAGAAGATCGAGGGCTTTTTCGACGTCTGCAAGGCGAAGGGGATCACCGGCAAGCAAGGGGTCATGATCCCCCGTGACAACATGCAAAACCTGACCCTGAGGGAAGACGTCGTGGAGGCTGTCCAGGCAGGACAGTTTACCATCTACGCCGTCGCAACCATCGACGAAGGCATAGAGGTGCTGACAGGGGTGCCTGCAGGCGAGCTTCAGGAAGACGGAACATACCCAGAAGGCACGATCCCCCACCTAGTCGAAGAGAGGCTGGAGGAGATGGCGAA
>CAUZNX010000198.1:0-4090 GCA_963580905.1 Dehalococcoidia bacterium
TGTTCCTTGAGCACGCCTCGGGGATGGGGTGACTCCTTGAGCCGCTTCGCTATCGCCTCTGGGGACGCCTTCAGCAGCACCAGCACGGTGTCGCGAGCGATCGCCATGATGTGATTCTCGATATTGCGCCCGATGGCAGAGCGACTGCCATCATGGCCATAGTCGTAGTACAGCGGCCCGTAGACCGCGTCCTCGATGTGGAATCCGACCATGATGTTGTCGTGATCGGCGTAGAAAGCGTCGTTCAGATGATACATGATCTGGTGGTTCTGGATCATCGCCTTGAGCTTAGGGCTCAGGGCGTTGACCTGGACGTACTCCTCTTCCGTGAGGTCGCCGTGGCCGATGTCAGGGAACGCAAAGTGGTCGTGGAAAGGCGGCATGCCCTGGGGTATAGGCGGCCCGAGCGTCTCCTCGATCCACCCCGCGACATTTTTCGCCAGCGTACTCGTACCCGAATACTCGCAGCCCGTGATAATCAGCCTCATATCTCTTGGTCCTTCCTGTTGCCTGATCAGAAAATATGGTCGCTTGACTCATGTTATTCTGAGGAGTCCCGACGAAGAATCTGGGGAGGGGCATCCCCTGGTATCAATAGCCCAGGAGCCCAGCCCCAGATCCTTCAATTCGTCCAGGATGATAAAGTCTGGCACCTGAAATGGCACCTATAGACAAGACCTATCCTAGGACAGACTGATTCCAGTCCACCCAGTCCATAGCACCGCTGGTTACGACCAGATTCTTGTAGTGCTCAATATACGCATCGGACGGTGATGCTTGTCCAGGGAACCATGGGCCCGCATCCAATCCCATCGCCTTCAGCAGAATCAGTGCATGGGGTCCGTCGGCGACCATCGGGTTGGCGGGTGGAGTGTCGCCTCCCGGGCCATAGACCGGCTCGAACCATAGCTGTTTGTAAAGCGCGTCGTACTCGTCGAACTTCCCCTGCTCTATCAGGTCAATCCGGTGCAGTGAAAGCCTCGGAGCCACGTTGCCGTACACATCAACGAAGGCCCGCATGCCATACTTTGAGCCTTGGGAAAAGAACGGCGCATTTTCGACAAAGACGAACCGATCGCCGTAGAGCTGCTGCATCCCGACATACTGGTCTATGCTGGGCGCACTCCACTTCAATCCGACAATGTTCTCCAGGTCCGCGAAGCGCTCGAACAGGGCCCTACTGAAGGAGTAGCCAGGCTTCGGCATAACCCAGAAGCTGTTGTACAGCACTAGGCCGATGTCTACCCGGTCGTTCACGTACTTGTGGTGGAGGAAGATGTCGTCCTCGGTTGGCAGCGAGTAGTGGGGGGGACACAGTAGTACAAAATCGACGCCGGCGTCAGCGGCCACCTGAGCCCTCCTGGCCGCCTTCCGGGCGCTCAGCTCCGCGATCATCACCATCGTCGGAGTCTGGCCTTTGGCCTCGTCTACCACAAGCTTCGCGAGTTCGGCGAACTCGCCGTCCTCCAGCATGTACGCCTCTCCGACGCCGCCCGCTATCAGCAGGACGCCTTTGCCCTCCACGATGCCCTGATCAATAAGCCATCGTACATGTTTGCGCTGGCTGTCCAGCAACAAATTGTAGTTGTCGTCATTGAACGTCGGCATCGACAGAATGCTGCCGAATAGTTTTTCCCTGCGAGTCCTACCCATTGTGATCAGCTCCTGATTATTGCGTGATTCGGGACTATGGTTCGACAGGCTCTCCATGAACGGCCTTTCCGATCACCCTGAGCCTGTCGAAGGGCTACTCCACGATCGATTGATCGAAGTCGATCCACTCACGGATGCCGGTCGCATCGATGCTCTTGCGCGTGTGTTCGACGTAGGCCGCGGAGGGCTGCGCCTGGGCGGGGAAGTTCGGCCCCGGCTCGAGGCCCATCAGCCGCCATCGCACATGGCCGAACACGCCGTCGCCGACGCTGCCAAAGGTCGGCGCGTCGGCCGTGTTCAGCTCGTTGTCGGGATCGAAGTGCAGCTTTGCAAGTAGCGCGTCCAACTCGTCGTACCGGCCCTCGCTGAACAGCTCCCACTTGTGGGCCGACAGCCTTGGGGCCACGTTGCCGTGGAAGTCCACGAAGCCCTTCATACCCAGGCGCGCGCCCATCGAGTTCGTCCCGTTGTCGATAAAATTGTACTGGTCGGCGAACAGCTTCAGTATGCCAGCATAGTGTGCCACGCTGGCCGAGCTCCACTTGAAACCCACCACGTGCTCCAACTCGGAAAACCGCTCGAACAAACTCCGCGTCAGCTCGAACCCATTGGGCATCACCCAAAAGTTGTTGTAGGTCATGATGCCAACATCGGCGGCATCGTTGATGTACTGGTGGTGCATGAAGATGTCGTCCTCGGACGGGCTGGAGTAGTGGGGCATGCCCAGCTCCAGGAAATCGATGCCTATGTCCGCGGCGCGGCGCGCCCTCCTGGCGACCGCCCTTGTACTCAGGTCGAAGATGCCGGCCATGGTAGGAACCTTGCCCGCCGTCTCCTCGACCAGTACCTCCATGAGGGCGTACAGCTCGTCGTCCTCCATGAAGTAACCCTCGCCATAACCCCCGGCGATCAGTAGCACCGCGTTGCCCTCTGCGACCCCCTGACTCAGCAGCCAGCGGATGTGTTTGCGCTGTTTGTCCAGCAGCAGGTTGTGGTGAGCGTCCTTGAATGTGGGAAGCGAGATTATCGCCCCGACGAGTTTTTCCTGGCGCACGTCGGTCATGTAACGTCTCCTTGTGTTTTCAAAAGGGTCTCTCGTGGTGGTAGGGAGTTTAGCGAGGGCGCTCCCTGCCGTCAACGGTTAAATCGGAGCAATTTCAGAATGCAAATCGGAATCTCGTCATCCGCGAATCGAGTTCGGTGGCACTTGTAGGTGAGGCCCGGCTCCGTCTAGCGAAATTGAATGGAGTATAGATCGGCGTCGGCGAGCTGAATTCTCAGCCTTACAGACTGTCCGGCAAGTCCTGACACGTCAGAACCGCCTTGCCATTTCACAATTCTTGCCAGGTCGTCCCCCCAAACCTCGTGACAGTCGTCTAACGCGTACCCCGGGACAATCGTGCCACCGGCGTCCTGCATTTCAACCCGAACACCGCCGGACGCGCCGGTCGAAAGATTCAAAACAAGCTCGCTGCCCTGGAACACCAAAGGCTTGGTCAGGAGCTCTCCGCCGCTCAACTTGGCCTGGAGTGACACAAATCCGTCCACCCGCATTGTGGAGCGTCTTAGTCTTACGCCGGATTCTGCCTCGCCGGCCGCGTCCTGGGAATAGATAGACAACTCGCGCTCGGCACCCTCGATGTGCGATTGGGTTTCCACCAGACCCCACGCCTGATAGTTGTCCCCGTAGAACCACCCTCCGCTCAGTCTCAGGCCGGGCCTAATAAAAGATTCGGGCCAGACATTGAAATCCAACCCGTCACGGCTTGCCATGAACATACCGTCGGTGACAGCAGTCCCGATACGCTCCGTCCGGGATGCTCGGACTCGGCGGTATTCGAGTTGCGGTAGAGCAAGGGTCGACTCGGTCCATCCCCTGTCGATATATCGGGTCGGGAAGCCAAGAAATATGTGTGGAGAGCGGTAGTAGGGGAGTACGCCGTTCGTGTAAAGCTCGCTGACTCGCCCCGGAGAGTAGTTCAGCCAGGCCGGCTCGGGCCAATTCAAGAAGTTCTTTGTGGCTGATGTCTTGATGTCTCGACCGTTGGCGTTGCCCCTGCTATCTTTGCCGGGCCGGGTATCACGATGGTACTCGCGATACTCGCCGCGAACCGAGTCCCAGAAGGCCAAATTGATCGAGTCGAACGCCCCGTCAGTAATCACTGGTTCCTCGGCCATCATGGACCAGTGGATGCCGTCTACTGACTTGTAGGCATAGAGACCGCCTCTCATCTTCTCGAAGGCGACGGCCTTGTAAAGTGCGTCAGATTCTACATCTGGATTGCCGTCTAGGAAGGGCGAAAAGCAGCGTGTCCTCGGACCGTCGAGGATGATGTTGTTATTCTTAGAACCTTCGAATTCAACCAGCCCCAGCGAGGGTTTTTCAAAATTGATCCCATCCGTACTCTCCGCGTAGCAGACCACCTCCCGGTGCTTG
>CAUZNX010000199.1:0-4085 GCA_963580905.1 Dehalococcoidia bacterium
GGTCGTCGTCATCATTTGCAGCCGCCTTCGGGCGGCCTTTCTACTTTTTCAACCCAGAACTACCTCCGGCCTCCACAGACTCATACGAATCCCCAACGCGACCCTCAGGATCGCCGGCGTGGTGCTCCTCGCATAAGCGGGCATCCGGATAGCGGCCCAGGGAGCGGGCACCCGTAGGGTTCCCGACCCGTGGAACTCATCATCATCCGACATGCACAGCCGGAAGCCCAGGACCTCGGAGAGGGCGGGCCCGCCGATCCGCCCCTCTCCGCCCTGGGCGTTCAGCAGGCGGCCGCCACCGCCGCCCTGCTGGCCACCGAAGGCGTGTCCCACGTGGTCACCAGCACGATGCTCCGGGCCATCCAGACCGGCCAGCCGCTGGCCGACCTGCTGGGCATCACACCGGAGGCCATTGGCGACCTGAAGGAATCGGACCACCAACGGGCCACATACACGCCTGCCGAGCAGATGAACGCCGACCACGAGGTCGTGAAGGAGTTTCTGACCGACCCGATGGCCATGTTCTCCGACGGGTACGAGACGTTTCGGGAGCGGGTCCGGTCGGCCTTCGACTCGATAGTCGAAGCCAACCGTGGTGGGCGGGTCGCCGTCTACTGCCACTCGATGGTCGCAGCCGTGTACCTGCAGGTCCTGCTGGGCCACGACGACCCGTTCGCCGTCATGGCCGGCTACTGCGGCATCATGCGGGTGACGGCCTCTTCGAGCGGCATCCGCACGCTTCGCAGCGTGAACGAGACCGGGCACCTGCGCCACCTCGGCTGAACCAGCCAAACGACACAAAGGGCAGGTCACTGCTACCTTCGTGTGACATCCGCGGTACATGAGTTCATCGGGGAGATATGACGAGTTACGCAACCCTTGAAGACATCGAGAACTGCATGAACAACGGCTGGACGGATGGTCTTCCAGTCATTCCGCCGTACGGCAGTCTTGTCGAAAAAATGCTCAACGCCATGGGCTGGCTGGGGCACGACATCATTGGGGAGATGCCGAGTCAGAGCATCGAGATACGAGCCGAAAAGGCAGCGGCAACAGCGGTGATGGCGGGCTGCAAGCCCGAGTACGGCTCGTTGCTGCGGTCATTGAGTGAAGGACTATTGGATCCCCTTCTCAACCTCAGCGGCGCTGAGGTAACCACTGGCGGCGCGTCGATTCTGGTGATCGTCAGTGGCCCGGTTGTGGAGCAGCTCGGCTTTGAACACGCCACAAACGCCCTCGGCGCCAACTGCCGGGCAAACGCAACGGTCGGCCGGTTCGCACAGATGATGCGCTACTTCTGCGGCCGGAACGGCGGGGTCCTGCAATCCCACGGCACTATCGGCCACCCCGGACGAATTAGCTTCTGCATCGCCGAACATCCCCAAACCGAATGGGCCCCGTATCACACGCAGCACGGGCTGCCTGACGGTGCGTCGGCGATCACGCTCATGTCCACCGAGGGCCCGAATTCTTGCAACAACCACTACGGCGATACCGGCAAGCACGTTTTGGACACCATCGGCGACAGCATGTGTCACTTCGGACAAACCGCCTGGTACTACCGGTCCGGCGGCTTCGTGGTCGTGATCCCGCCTGACCACATGGCGCTCGTGAGCAGAGACTTCACCCGTGAGCAAGCCTTGGACTACATCTACGAAAACGCGCGACGCCCGACCGACGAGCTTGCCGCAGTTGGCCGCATCGCGAAAGACCCGCGGGACTTCGCTGGAGTCGAGCCCGGTGCGCTCCGATC
The DNA here is from genome assembly GCA_963580905.1 of Dehalococcoidia bacterium. Classification (GTDB taxonomy): domain Bacteria; phylum Chloroflexota; class Dehalococcoidia; order Lucifugimonadales; family CAJWER01; genus CAJWER01. Next base: position 1,754 of record CAUZNX010000199.1, read on the forward strand.
GCCGCTGCAAAGCCGCGAACAACTCACGTTTATCGAGTGCGGGGCTGAAGGCGGTCGGTTCTCTGCGGTCATCCCGCGGTGGGTCGGCAGCACAAATGCTGTCTGCAAAGAAATAGTTTTGAACGGCAACGAGAGGCGAGATCAGTGACAGGAGTATCTGACGTAGAGCCGAAGACGCCCGTCGGCGAGTTGCCGGCTCATCAGCTGATCAGCTGCGACGACATCAGCTGTGAGCTGATGGTCGACCCCATCCCCCGGCCTGCCCCCGACTCGATCAGCATCACGCTCAAACCCGGCGTGGCGAGAGTGACATTTTTGGATCACGCCAAGCCCAACTCTTCGGTCATCATGAAGTACGCGCAAGACATCTTGCGCGACCGCGGCGTGGAGGTCGCAGAGAACATTCTCCTCAAAGGCGACCCCAGCGTCCGAATGGCGGAAGTCATGCTCCAGTCGTTCTCCGGAGAGAAGGGCCTCGTCATCTGCGGCGTATCGGATTGAGGTAGCTGTTCGTCGGGCAGTTCGCTCGACTCCATCGCTCTCCAGCGGATCGGCGTCGCAGGTTTCGCTGTGCTCACCCAACCGTTCGGGCCGCAAATCGATAGGTGTATGGCCTATCAGCCCTCCGATAAGGCGCTGCCGGCCATCGTCATTGACCACCCCACCCAGATGGTTGACGACGAGGCGCTGCATCTTCGCGCCGAGCAGCTCGCCGACGCGATCCAGCGCCTACTCAACGATCAGGAACCCGAGAACCCATCATCATGAACAACCTCTTATCGATCCTCGGCACGGGTGTGTACCTCCCCCCCGCACGATCGGTACACAACGTGGTGACCGAGGCCGGGCAAGACCCGAGCGGTCACCAAGGATGGGCCAACTCCTGCCACGCACTAGAGGACGACCACCCGAGCACCATGGGCGCCACAGCCTTGCGCCGAGCCTTGGACGATGCCGGCGTTGATCCTGCTGAGCTCAAGCTGCTGCTCTTTGCTGGCATGTCCCGCGACTATCTCCCGTCATGGTCCGTCGCAACGGAACTCATGAAGACGAGCGGAACTAAAGCTCACTGCATGGGCCTGGACATTACCAATGGCTGTCTCGGGGCACTCTCCGCAATGGATCTGGCGCAGGGCTGGCTGACAGCTCACGGTGGCGGCGTCGCAGCAATCGTCACCGCCGAGCGGTGGACTTACACGGTCGACTACTCGTCGATCGAGAACATGGGGCTGTGGGGCCACAGCGACGGAGCCGGCGCCACCATCGTGAGCCACAACACCGCCCACGCCTCCAAAGCAACGTTCGTCGGTGCGGAGTGCGTCGCTCAACCCGACCTCAACGGCACTGTGCTCATCGAGTACGGAGGCACACGACATCCCATCGCTCCATCCGGCGTGAAGCCATTCGAACGCAAACTGATGGGCCTCGACCGACACGACCTGAGACAGCGATACTCCGATGGCTACTTGGCCAGCTTTCAAGCCCTACGAGAGCGGTTCGACTGCAACCCCAAGAAAGTGATCATCAACCAGACCGCCAACCTGTTCTTGCACCTGATCGCTTCGGTCATCGAAATCCCTATCGACAACTTCGTTCTGACTGGTCACGACACCGGGCATGTCGGTTCCGCTGACATCGTGATTGGACTCGACAAACTTCTGCACACTGAGGGCGTGAACGAGCCGTATCTCGTCGCAGCCAGCACCCCCTACGCGTTCGGCTCAGGCCTCGTGATCGCGGCATGAGAGTCAATCGGGCCACCCAGAGCCGCCACACCCCTGTTCAGAGCCGGACCAGTAGCCCCGCCAGAACGGCCTACTCCTCGAAGGTCACTCCGGCGGCTACCGGATCGAACCCTGTCGGCCAGATGGTGTCATCGTCAGCCCTCGTAAAGATGAGGTACGCCCCTTCGAGGTTCGCCCCGTCGAGGTACGCCCCGGCGAGGTACGCCCCAGCGAGGTTCGCCAGGAGCAACGAAATGGAACCCCTCAGGTTCCCGGGCCTTTCGCCGATGGCTTGTCCCCCTTTAGCAACTTCCGTTTCGGGGGTTTTCAGGGGCAACGGCGAGGGGGCCACGCAGGGGGCCACGCAGGGGGCCATTTTCTCCAAAAAGGGGCCATTTCCGGCCTTCAAACGCCGAAATGGAAACCCCGCAACGGGAAACGGCCTTCGCCTTGAAACCAAAGGGCCGGCCCACGATTGGACCGGCCTCTTGGTACCCCGTACGGGATTCGAACCCGTGCTACCAGATTGAGAATCTGGCGTCCTAGGCCTCTAGACGAACGGGGCCCGATCCACTCCTACGCCGACGGTCCGGGGACCTGAAGCGCCT
>CAUZNX010000200.1:0-4084 GCA_963580905.1 Dehalococcoidia bacterium
GCATTAGGGGTCGGCTTGGATCGTGGTAAGGGCTGAGCGGGGTCCGAAGCTTCAGAAGCAGCGGAATCCGCATCGGGATTCATGGGGCCAGTGTACATCCGCGACGATAGGCCACGCAAACACATCGGGGATTCGTCTGTTAGCGGTTCCGGCTACTGCATCTCACGGATGCGCCGCTGGGTCAGCAGCACGAAGATCGAAAAGAGGAGCAGGGCTGCGCCTATTACCGCGAGGACTGGCGCTGGCCCAACAATGTCCACAGCCACACCCGCCGGTAGGATTGCGAGAGGCGCCAAACCAAAGGTCATCATGTAGATTCCCATGACGCGGCCCCGGTAACGGTCGTCTAGCTGGCCCATAACGAGAATCTGGTTTAGTGACCATTGGCCAGCGTTTCCGAGCCCAAGAACCAGGAGTACTCCCACTGCAATGAAGTACACAGGCACGATTCCGGCCAATAAAAGGGCTCCTCCAGATGCGAGGCCGGACAGGATCAGTAACAAGCCGCGTTTTCGAGTGGCGAACCCGGCAATGAAGAGGGTTCCAATCAGCGAGCCGATCCCCATGGCGCTCACTAGCAGGCCAAGAGCGCCAGCCTCGCGGTGATATACGTCTACCACAAGGACCGGCAGCAGTCCCACTAGGGGAGCGGAGAGTAGTACGAACACTAGAACGATGCCCAGCAGGACACGAATCGTCTCGTGACTCCAGACATACCGCAATCCATCCTTCACGTCCGATGCTACGCCTGTCTTGGGCTTGTCCATCGGCTGAGGCGTATGGCGAATTGAGGTGGTCATCACCACGGCGATAACCCCGAGAGCGGAAACCGTGAAGTAGACACCCTGAGGGCCTACGAAGGCATAGAGGAGGCCGGCGATAGCAGGCGCTATGAGTGCGGGCGCACTCATGCCAGCTGATACCAGGGCAATGGCGTTGCCCGCGCGCTCGTGTCCGACGAGTCGTGGCAGCAGAGCCTGGCGGGCCGGACCCATGAACGACCATACCAATCCTTGGACGATACCGGCCACCAACAGGTGCTGCCAGCGAAGGTTGTGAGTGGCGATGGCGAATGCGATCAGGACGGCTACAAGAGTCACTGCGATCTGCCCGCCCTGTATGAGGCGCTTCTGGTTGACGCGATCTGCGATTGCGCCACCGAAAGGGGCCAGTACGAGGAGTGGGAGTGCCATACCGGCGCCGACGAGACCAAGGAGCTTGGCTGACCCTGTCATCTCGTATACCAGGTAGCCCTGAGCTATTCCCTGCATCTGCATGGCTGCGATCATCATGACCGTGCCTAGCCAGAGGCGGCGAAAGTCGGGGACCGAAAGGGAGGCAAAGGTCTGGCGCCAGCGGCTGGTGGGTAAGGGTGCCGACGCAACGCGCTCTTGGCGAGGAATGGTTGCCACGATGTCGGAGGCTCGCATCTCCCTTGTTCCTTGAAGGATGCTCTCTGGCAAGCGGTGTGCGCCGGACATCGCACCTGAATCAGGATTCATGAATCGAAGGGTACAGCAGCCAGAGTCACAAAACAAGGACGATTAGGGTCAGAATATAGGTAATTCGTACTAGTCTGTTTGACCCAACATCACCAAGATGGACATGATTCCAGAATCATGCTTCCACACTGCTAGGCCAACCTCAACCGACCCGCTTGGCGATGCCATCGGTGGTCCGGTGCAACGTCCAGTCATACTTGTGGGGAGACAGATCCTTCCCCACCAGGGCGGGGTCGTCCGCTCCGTACCTTTTGGCCTTGTAGACCAGGTTCGTCAGACCGTACCGCCCCATGTTCTCGTAAAAGGAGCTTATAAACTGCCAGACGATCTTGCCTTCTTTGGTGACCTCGAAGATCCGTCCAGAGCCCGACTCGCAGATTACGGTGTTCCCGTTGGGCATCCTTTGAGCGCTGGAGCATATGTGAGACCAGAACCCTGTGGGCGGCTCCGCCTCGTACGACCACTCTATGTTGTCGGTCCGGGGATTCACCTCCAGCACCCTCGAGTAGCCCTCGGCGGATACGGTAGTCCGCAGATTATGGGGCGGTAGGCGGTGGTAGCCGTTGTCAAGTACCAGGATGTTGCCAGAGTCGAGTATGGTAGGGTTGTGCTGGTGGCCAAGCTCCCACGTCCCCCAACGCCACTTGATCTCCCCTGACGTCCTGTCTGCGATGACCAGGTTGTTCAGGTGTCGAAAACTCCCGACGACATCCCCCTCGGGCGTCGTGTCTATGCCGTTGACATACCCCCAAATACTACGAGGACACAGGGCGCAGGGTACATCCACTACCGGGTCCATGTGCTCGTAGCCCAGCCACTCCCATGCCGTCTTGCCATCCGGCGTGATCTCGCGGTATGCATTGCCCCACATACCGGACTCGTGCTCGGTACCGGGGATTCCGCCACGGACTGTGCTGGCTGTCTCCTCGGGTATCAGGACGTGTCGGTTAAGCAGCGTGTTGCCAGAGGCCAGCCGCTTGAAGTCGTGGTGCATGTACTCGTCCTCGTGTCGCCACACGACGTTCCCGTCCCAGTCGATCTCGTGGAGTTCGCCGCCGCCGGTGCCGAGGAATGTCGTGGGCTCTTTACCGGTCTTGCTCAGAACGAGCAGGTTGCCGTTTGGTAGGAGTGTCATCCCAGATCCGGGTCTGCTTTTCAGCCTCCATCTGTGACAGATGCGGCCCTCCATGTCGATGAGCCAGGCGTCGGTCCCGCCGTGGGCTGCGAACAGCGTGTAGCCGCCGAAAGAAAGGGTCGAGTCGTAGCGGGTAACCGAGTCATCAGGGGCTTTCGTCATGTACATAGATGCGCCTCTCGATCCTGGGACTGAGATCAGGGTGACATGATGGATTTTGAACCTTACCAGAAACGAGAAGGCCCAACCGCCGACAATTCTTGTTCCTGATTTGCAAGGTACCGGTAAAGGGGATGCGAGCGCCAAAAAAAACACAATAAAAGGGGCCCGGGCTGCGAGCGACGCTCACCCGCCGAAGCGGTAGGTACTCGCAGATGTTCAACCCGGGCCCGTTTACCGTTGAGAATGAACGTGTCGGAGGCCTGTGCTTGATGATAGCATATAGCTTGCACACTTGATGAATACGCGGCGCCAAATGCCCCTTGAGGAGCTTTAAGGAAACCGATGGGAAACACCTTCGGACACATGTTTCGAATAACAACTTGGGGCGAGTCCCACGGCGACGCCGTTGGGGTGGTCATCGACGGCTGCCCGCCTGGACTCGAGCTGAGTGTAGATGATATCCAGCCAGAATTAGACCGTCGCAAGCCGGGCCAGAGCAGGATCACCACGCAGAGGCGCGAATCCGACCGGGCCGAGATCCTGTCCGGCGTGTTCGAAGGCCTTACGCTGGGCACTCCAATAATGATCGGGGTCTGGAATGAGGACGCTCGCGGCAAAGACTATGAGCACATGCGGACCAAGTTCCGCCCCTCCCACGCAGACTACTCGTACACCGCCAAGTACGGCCTCCGCAATTGGAAGGGGGGTGGTCGTGCCAGCGCAAGGGAGACCATTGGGCGGGTCGCGGCGGCGGCGGTTGCCAAGAAGGTTCTTGCACAACAGTTCGGCATAGAAATCGTCGGTTATGTCAAACAGGTTGCTATCCTGCAAGCGGAGGTTGACCCCGATACAGTCACCTTAGCTGAGGTGGAGTCAAATATCGTGCGCTGTCCGGACCAGGACATGGCAGTTCGCATGATCGAGAGGATCGACGAGGCACGCAAGGACGGGGACACGCTGGGCGGTGTTGTGGAGGCCGTGGCCCGTGGTGTTCCGCCGGGACTTGGAGAGCCGGTTTTCGACAAACTCGAGGCCGACCTCGGCAAGGCTGTCCTGTCGCTACCTGCGTGCAAGGGCTTTGAGGTCGGTTCGGGGTTCGGCGGCATCACCATGTCGGGATCTGAGCACAACGACGCTTACTACAACGAGGATGGTCGTGTACGGACTCGCACTAACCACTCCGGCGGCATTCAGGGCGGCATCTCCATCGGTGAAAACATCGTCATACGCGCGGCGTTCAAGCCTGTCGCCACGATCATGAAGTCCCAGGAGACAGTTGACATCG
>CAUZNX010000201.1:0-4042 GCA_963580905.1 Dehalococcoidia bacterium
TGCTAATGGAGCAGCCGGACAGGATCACTATCGCCGTGGGCAGCCTGGGACTCGGCGGTATCTCAGCGCGTGGCCTGGTATTGCAGGTGGCGACGACCACTGCAGACGACGGTGGCGGCAACACCGACGGTGGCTCTAGTTCCGGCGGCGGCAACTCCGGTGGTGGCAGCAGTTCCGGTGGAGGTAGTAGCTCCGGTGGCGGTGGTAATTCCGGTGGTGGTGGCAACTCTGGCGGGAAGAAGTAGGTAACCGGATCCATCTATCCGGCCAGGCGCGCCGGGAGCCGTAACCGTCTTCAGGACCTAGGCAGTAGGCCCTAGCTGCCGGACATCAGTTTTTCGACCTCGTCCCTTGAGGGCATCGCCTCTTGAGCACCGCGTCTCGTGACGGCCAGCGCACCGGCTGCGCTGCCCGCGCGTGTCGCCGTCTCGATGCCACGGCCCTCGCCCAGCGCCACGGCAAACGCGCCGCCGAATGCATCCCCTGCGGCCACGGTGTCCAACTGCTCCACAGTGTGGGAGCCAACATGCCCGCTGCCATCCGGCCCAGAGTAGTACACGCCATCTTCCCCAAGCTTCACGACCGCCGTGGGCGCGCCCATCCTGTGCAAGACTTCGGCTGCCGACTTTGCGGTTCGCATGTCGGTGACGGCGATGCCTGTGAGGGCCTCTGCCTCGGTCTGGTTCGGCGTCACCACGTCCAAGACCTCGAACGACTCCAGCGGAAACCCAGCGCTAGCAGGCGCAGGGTCCCACATCACCGTTACCCCGAGCTTCTTCGCCTCTCTGGCAGCGACCAGCGACACCGCATGGGGTATTTCGAGCTGTAGCATCAACACGTCTGCTCCGTCGAGGGAACGCCGTGCAGCGGCGATCTGTCCACCGTCACACTGCATATTTGCACCGAGTATTTGGACGATATGGTTCTGTCGCTCGGCGTTCAGCAGGATCACGGCGATGCCCGATGAGTGCTCAGTGTCTGTGGCCACGCCCGTCACGTCTACGCCGTATCCCTGCAGCTCCCCCAACAGAATCGGACCGAATAGATCAGTCCCTACGCGGCCTATCATGCTGACCCGGGCCCCCATACGTGAGGCCGCGACCGCCTGGTTGCCGCCCTTTCCGCCCGGAGCGGTGTAGAAGGTGTCGCCGATCACCGTCTCTCCGGGGTTCGCGAGTCTGGGTGTAGTGGCGATCAAGTCCATGTTAATGCCGCCCAACACCACGATTCTGGCTTGCCTGCCTACATCTACACTCATATCTGATTGGCTAGAACTCATCCGATACGGCCCTCCTCCAGCATCTGCTCAAGAACCTGCGCCGCCCCATCCTCGTCTAGAGGGGCTGCAACCATGTCTGCCGCCTCAAGCACCTCCGGCAGTGCGTCTCCAACGGCGACACCCAGCCCAGCCCAGCGCAGCATATCGACGTCGTTGTATCCGTTGCCAAACGCGATCGTCTGGCTCCGCTCTATGCCTAGCTGGTCACAGAGCCACTGTAGTGCATTGTGCTTGCCACCCTCGGGGTGCAGTATCTCGCAAAACGTCGGTAGCGATCTGGTGATGTGCAATCTGGAGTCGAAGGTACCCTTCAATCTGGGCTCCAACTCGGCGATATCTGGCGGGTCACCAACGGCAAAAAGCCGCGAAGGGCACATCTCGGCGACTCCAGAAAGGTCGTCCATGACAAAAATCTTGCCCTGGTTGCGTTCGTTATAACTTTCAGCCCATGGAGTCATCATGTTGACGTAGGCCTCGTCGCCCACCGAGGCGACTATTTCACTGCCCCAGTCCTCCAGAGCCTTGAGGGCCTCCAGGACCAAATCAGGCGTGAGGGGTCGATGCCAGAGGACCTCGCCAGTCTCGGGGTCGGCTACGTGGGCCCCTTGAAACGAGACGATCGGAGATGTCAGGCCAAGCCCTTCCGTGGATGCCACAGCCGAACGAAACATCCTCCCAGTCGCAACAGTGACCGTGGCCCCGGCCCGGCTAACGGCGTCGATCGCCGCTCGGGTCCGGCCGGAGATGCCATGCTCCTGGCTCCGAATCGTGCCGTCTATGTCCAATGCTACGAGCCGAAAATCCATCCAATTTCCTGTCGTGTGATAATATCTGCGTTCGTATAGCCGGAGGACAATCCCATGAAACCATCGCCCAGACAGCTGCTGTGGATGATAGTCGTGCCACTCGTGTCGGTTGTCATGGCCCTTGCCTACAGGGCCTCTTAACCCACCACCTGTTCACCCGACCCTCGGGCAGCGCAACCCTCGATAGTCGCCAACGACCCCATCAGGCGTGGTGCTCCCGGTAGTGTTCGGATAGAAGGTCGCGGCCGAAGTCGCCCTCGACATCCCGCAACACCGCATGAATGTGATTCGCCATATCCTGGGTATTGTCGTACTCGATGAATAGGCTTGGACCCTGTATGCGATAGTAGTGCGCTTGTCCTCGATCGTGACTACCAGCCCACCCGAACCGAACCGCATCTAGACCCTCCGTATCCAGCCTCTCCAGAGCGTTCGCGGCAACGTCCGCGGGTTTGCGCTCCAGATAAACCTGGATCAGCGCCATGAGCTTGTCACGCTGATCCCCTGACATTGCACTTGCCAGCAGCCCGGTCGCGTCACCGATATCTACGCGAGGACTGGCACGGCTGATGATGTCCGGTGGCGCCACAGGGTATAGGATCGCCTGCTCAAGCTGCCCGGGGTCCAGACTGAGCACGAGGTCCCTGCCACGGTCTTCCTCTTCTTCCAGAATGCGGAGTCCCTTGCTAGGACCGGAAGGCACCGAGGCGGGGTTTGCACCAAAGAACGACGGCGTAGGCGAAACAGCCTCGCCGCCCATGATGGCGTAGTTCAGCGACAGGTGGTGTCCCTCGACGCGCCAACCCCACGGCTCTTCGGTCCCCGGAGTCCCGAACACAGTCAAATAGTAGAGACCAGAGTTCCTGTCCCACCGTCCGACACCCACGCCAGCCTCGATGCGACCAAGGATCACCTCGTGATCAATGATTGACAGCGCCTTGCGGTAGCCGTCGTCGCTTAGGCCGCCGGCGATCATTGCCAGGGCCGCGTCGCGCTGCGAATCAGACATCGCTCCTAACGCCACGCCCTGGCGAGCCTTCGGGACGTAGTGCCAGTTGTGCCGTTCGTCGTCGGCGAAATCGAAATTAGCCAGAGACCTCTGCTCAGGTGACAGCTTCGTCAAAAACTGCGACGTTGTTGCAATCGCGAGGGCCGCGGTTCGGGATGCGGCGTGAGTTCCTGACATCGTTTCGCTCCTATGCGAACGGCGTGGGCCGAGTATAACACTCGGTGCTCGGCCCTTGTGCCTGAGCGCAACGCGGTGTAGATTATGCTACCGCAGGCATCGCAAAGTGCGCAGAGTCGCCTCTCTGTCCTTTGGGATCTCTGCTGTGGACGGACGAAAATGACTCTCAACACGGAGGTCTTGCATGGCAACCACGACATCAGGCACCACGCTGTCATTGAACCTGAGCGTAGAGCACCGAAAACCCTCAAAGATAGTCCAAAGTGCGAATTTCGTGGTCGGCCTGGGCATCGAGGGTGACCGTCATGCCACCGAGAGCAAGGAGCGCAAGGACTACCAGGTCCTGGTATTGGACCACGAAACCCTTCAGTCACTCGATCTTGAGCCGGGTGTCATAAAGGAGCAGGTGACCACGACTGGTATCGATGTGGTCTCCCTGAAAAAAGGACAGCAACTCGCCCTCGGCGACGATGTCGTCATCGAGATAACGAAGGACATGCCCCCATGCTCGCGCATGGATGAGATACGGCCGGGGCTCCAGAGCGAGCTCGAGGGACGGCGCGGCAAGCTGGCATCCATCGTTACCGGCGGCACCGTCAACGCGGGTGACGTTATCCGACTTCTCTAGGGTGCTGGTGCTGCGCACGCTAGTTGGGTAGGGCGAGGCACGTTGGCGGTCCAAGCTACCAAGGTGGTGTGTCCATAGGGATGCAACCCCGTCGCTTGAAAGACTAATCTCCCAACTTCCCTTGGGGAAAATGTGTCTAAGGG
>CAUZNX010000202.1:0-4007 GCA_963580905.1 Dehalococcoidia bacterium
CGGTTCAAGTCCGAGGCGGGTCACTCCACCATTAGCCGCACTACGATGAGCCGAACCAGGCCCTGAAGGTGGCCCATTGTGACGATGTCGACTGCTCAACGGCCTCGCTTGAAACGGTAGACCCGTTTCGTGTGAAGCCAACCCAGACGTCGATCGTGGTGGGAGCAGACGGTCTGCCAATCATCAGCTATCAAGGCGACGGTAACCTGATGGCTGCCCACTGCGAGAATCCATGCTGCTCCGCCGCTTCTCTAAGTGTCATCGTCGCTGCATGGTCGATCGTCCCATACACGTCCATCGCCATCGGGACAGATGGCCTGCCCATTGTCAGCTACAACAACGGCGGATTGTCCGTGGCGCACTGTGACGATGCAGCTTGCTCCACAGCGAAAACTACTAGATTGAACAACACTGTGCTGGATCTTCCGTTGCCGATGGTCATCGGTAGTGACGGCCTGCCGCTTATCACGTACAACATCGAGAGCCGTCCTGACGATCTGCTCATGGTGGCGCATTGTGATGACATCGCATGTTCCAGCGCGACTCGGGGACGGCTCTTGGCATTTGGAATCACGACGAGAGCTAAAGGCAGTGCGCTGGCCATCGGCGCGGACGGGTTGCCTGTAGTCAGTTTCGACGGCAAATTCCGGCTCGTCATGGCTCGTTGCCCAGATGTGACCTGCGGCGCCGCGAATTCGATGCCAGACATCGTTCCGGAACCCTCGGGGCCAATTGCGATCACAAGATTCGCCGAAAGCGAATTCGCCTCCATCGCCATTGGGACGGATGACTTACCGGTGATCAGCTACCAATTCGAGGGCAGACTATATGTTGCCCATTGTGACGACGCTGCGTGCTCCTCTGGATCCATCGGGGTCACGCCCATCCGACTACCGGTCATAGAAACACAGACGTCCATTGCGATAGGATCCGATGGGCTCCCCATCATCAGCTACCGCGACAGTGGGAATGAGTATCTGAAGGTGGCCCACTGCGACGACGCCACGTGCTCTGGTGTGACAGTATCGATCGTCGACGACGATTTTTCCGATGGGGGTCCAACGTCCATCGCCATCGGATCCGACGGATTCCCAGTTATCACTTACCCCGGCAAGGTGGCGCACTGCAACGATGTGAAGTGTAGCTCTGAGTGAGCGCTGTGCGCACTTAGTGGGGTGGAGGTTGGGAGTGCGTTCGACGGGCAGCGCCTATGCGCACGTATGGGAAGCGGGACAGTAGCAATGAGGTTCACGCGCTTCGGGGCCTCATTGGCTACCGTGGCGTGGTCAGGGCGTCTAGCTGTTCGCGGGGTCGTCGTGTCAACTCCCAATGTGAGGATGCTTTCGGCCAGCACTCGCTCCGCCCCCAAAAAGCGCTCGCAGCGCCGCCTACATTACGCGGTCTAGGCGGGGGTTGGCGCTGATGCCTGGGATGCGGCCGCGTTTCGCCAGTGGGCGGCCGTCGATCTCGTGGATGTCGGACTCGAATGGGTTTGGCGGCGCGGCGGCGATATAGCTGCCTACGCCGAAGGAAGTGACAGGCGCGCCAGACTCCACGAACTCGCGTATGCGATCCGCTGTGAAGCCGCCACTGACCATGATCTCGACGTGTCGGAAGCCTGCTAGATCAAGCCGTGCACGGACCTCTTTGACCAGATCGGGTGTCACGCCACCCCTCTCTTGCGGTGTGTCGAGCCTGATGCCCCTGAGCTTTTCTCGGAGACTACGAGCAACGTTCAGGGCCTCCTCGGCCTCGTCCTTGAATGTGTCGACGAGGGCGACGCGAGGGACCTCCTGCGGCATGTGCCGGTCGAATGCTTCCATCGCCGCCACAGTATCGCCGATGACCAGGTTCAGAGGGTGGGGCATGTTGCCGGCGGGGGTGACACCTGCCAGCCGGGCGCCCTGAATGGTGGAGCAGGACACGCAGCCTCCCTTGACGCTGGCATAGTCCATCTCAGCGGCAACATTGGGGTGCACGTTTCGGGCACCCAGGGCGACAACCGGCGTATCTTCGGCCGCGTCGACACACTCACGGGCCGCTGAAGCCCATCCAGTGGAATGGGCCAGGGTGCCGCAGATGGCTGTCTCGTATAGGCCAAGCGCCCCATAGGGAGCCTTGACCCTCAGGACCACCTCGCCCGGGTCGATAGACACACCCTCGTCCAGGGTCCAGACCTCGCTGCCGGTCTCCGGCAGTATCCGGCTGAGCAGTGTGCGTGCCTCGTCGAGCCCGCACACGACGCCGCCCCTCTCGGCAGCGAACTCCATCGTGACGATGGGGTTGATGCCCTCGTTCCTGAGGATAGTGAGGGTGCGTTGCAGGTATACGTCGGCGGTGTCGCCGACAAGTACCGATCGTCTTATTTCGAAGTCGCCGTTTGCCATTTCTTCTTACCCTTGAAATATTCGGCGTCTAGGGGGCTCGGAGACCTGGACTCAGCTACGATTCAAGCCATTGGCTGTTGTGTCTGTAGCTCACTCTGGCTATAGACGGCGGCCAAGATCGTCCGGCAAAGTATGTTACCGCGCACCTGCTGAAACATCAAGGCGGCGGACACTTGCCGTAGCTACGGAACCCCGGCATCCATCACAACTCAACGGCACTCGGAACCTCGTCGAGACCGTAGTACTGGTGCTCGATGCGATCGTCGTAGACGCTGACAATCCGAATCCCCGAGGGGTCGTCGCCAAGCGAATATGTCACTGGGCCGGAGATCACTATCTCCATCGGGCCGTCGAAGGCGCCAGCGTTCTTGTGCCAGTGGCCGGCGAACACGGCGTCAACGTTGTGGGAGCGCAGCAGCTCCAGCAACGGCCCGCGTTGCGCGCCAGGGATTGCCGTCGAGCTATCTGGCTCCAGTGCGTCCGTGCCGAAGGGTGGGTGGTGCTGGAATAGCACAGTCCGCGCGATGCCCCGTCCCTGGGCTGCTGCGAGGTCTTTTCGCAGGAAATCCAGCAGTCGCTCCCACTCGTCGGAGACCTCGGACGGGTCGAAGCAGATCCCGCTGTTGATGACGACGAAGTGGACGCCCTCGTGGTCGAAGGAGTACGTGTCGTCGCCGAACCGTTCCCGATAGAGGGACAGCAGCTCCGGTGTGGGTGTGACGCCGACATCGCAATTGCCGGGTGCTAGTCGGAGGGGAATGTCGTCGAGCAGCATGCCGCTTATGCGTTGTACCTCGTCCACCTGCGCTTGGTCATGAGGGTCCTGAACCAGATCGCCGGTGATGACCACGAAGGCGGGCTTGAGGCGGTTGGCAGCCTGAATGGCCTTCTCATAGTTGGCGGTCTCGTACTCGAACCCTTCAAGAGTGGACGATGGGTCGTTCCGATTCTTGAAAGAAGCGAAGAAGCCGAGCTGCGTGTCGGACATTTGAATGAAGAAAAACGCCACTTAGTGCCTCCTCATAAGGGTACAAAGTAGGACAAAACGGTTTGACCGGGCTCGGACCGTATCCTATCATCGAACGATGATCACAGAAACAAAAGACACAGCCGAATTTAGCCGAAAGACGACCCTCGACAGCGGGATGCGTGTTCTCACGAGCCACATCCCTCACGCGCGGTCCGTGAGTGTGAGCGTATTCGCAGGCGTGGGGTCGAGGTACGAGCCGCTGGAGCTAGCCGGCATATCCCACGTGGTGGAGCATCTTCTGTTCAAGGGCACCGAGCGGCGGCCTGCCCCTGAACAGATCAGCGGCGCAGTTGAAGGCGTCGGCGGGTACATGAACGCGGGCACTGAGCAGGAGCTGACGGTTTACTGGTGCAAGGTAGCGCAACAGTACATGACTGAAGTGCTTGACCTGCTCTTTGACATGGTGCGTAACTCGCTCGTTGATCCGAAAGAGGTGGAGCGCGAGAAACTCGTCGTCGTTGAAGAGCTGAACATGATCAACGACTTCCCCAACCAGAAGGTCGAGGCCATCATCGATGAGATGTTGTGGCCGGACCACCCACTGGGACGCGACATTGGTGGGACACGGGACTCGGTCATGGCGATGACCC
>CAUZNX010000203.1:0-4002 GCA_963580905.1 Dehalococcoidia bacterium
GGGGCTGAGCACGACCAATTGGCTGCTCGGGGAGGGTGAGTACCTGGTCCTCGGCGACAGTCGCGCTCACAGTACCGATAGCCGGAACTTCGGCCCGATTAGAGCCGATCAGATCGTAGGCAAGGCGTGGCTACGCGTGTGGCCGGTGCAAAAGGGGTCTAGGGTCTAGGGGCTGGGGTTTAGGAAGAGTGACTTGGGGACCAATAGCGCGGTTTGTGTGCATAGGACAAAAATAACCCCAATCACCGCTCCCGTGTCGTCTCACGGGACAGCGCAGCTAGGAGAGCCACTCCGCGATATCCTTGGAGTGGTAGCTGATGATGAGGTCTGCACCAGCCCGCTTGATGGCGGTGAGGATCTCGATGGTAGCTCGTTTGCCGTCGATCCACTCGTTTTGCGAAGCGGCCTTGACCATTGCGTATTCACCGCTGACGTTGTAGGCAGCGACGGGCGTCGTGAACGCCTGCTTTGCCCTGGAAATGACATCCAGATAGGCTAGCGCCGGCTTCACCATAACGATGTCCGCTCCCTCGGCGATATCCATTTCTATCTCGCGAAGCGCCTCGTTCCCATTTGGCGGGTCGATTTGATAGCCCTTGCGATCCCCAAACCCGGGGGTTGAACCGGCCGCGACGCGGAAGGGGCCGTAGAACGCCGAGGCGTACTTAGCGGAGTAGGACATAATCGGGGTGTCGGTGTAGCTCGCACCGTCCAGGGCTGACCGGATCGCGGCCACCTGGCCGTCCATCATCGCTGATGGCGCGACCATGTCCGAGCCGGCCTCAGCCTGGCACAAGGCGGTCCGCGCGAGCAGATCAAGCGAGCGATCGTTGTCGACCGCGCCGTCGTTGATGATTCCGCAGTGGCCGTGGTCGGTGTAGTCGCAAAGACATACATCGGTGATGACCAGTAGCTCGGGCGCCGCCTGCTTAATTACCCTGACGGCCTCCTGGATGATCCCGTTAGCATCGTAGGCTTCGCTGCCCTCGGCGTCCTTGCTCCTGGGGATTCCGAAGAGCAGAACCGCCGGTATACCAAGGTCGACCACGGTGGCAATCTCAGGAAGCAACCGATCTAAGGAGAGCTGGTATATACCAGGCATCGGCGCAATCTCTACTTGCACGTTCCGCCCGTGGGTGACGAACAGCGGATACACGAAGTCTCGCGCCGAAAGCCTGGTCTCCTGGACCATCTCTCGGAGGATCGGCACACCCCTCAACCTGCGAGGGCGCATACTTGGAAAACTACTCATCAGTTTCTCCGCGCGTCAGGAGAGTCATTCTTTAGCTGTCCCCTCCGCGTAGTGCGATCGTATGGCCTGGGCCAAGCCAGCCACGGTGCTGTCACTGGCCATTATATCAACGTCTAGCCCCGCCTCTCCAGCTGTCTTCGCTGTAATCGGCCCGATGCACGCGATCAGAGAGTCTCCGAGGCGGCTTGGATCACCATCGATCATTGCCATCAGATTCGTCACCGTCGACGAGCTGGTGAAGGTCACGATGTCTACGCCGTCCTGGAGGGCCTGCTCGATTCGATTGCGAACATCCTTGGGGGCAACCGTAGTATAGGCTGTGACTTGGTGGACCACTGCGCCGGCCTCTTCTAGGCCCAGCAACAGGGCGTCGCGGCGAACCTCAGCCCCTGGCAACAGCACTCGATCACCACTCCGCACCGACAGGGTATCCAGCAGCGACTCGGAGATGGGCTGGCTCGCCACCGCATCCGCTACGATGCCGCGAGAACGCAGCGAGGCGGCAGTCGCGGGTCCAATGACTGCGACACGAGTGCCTCCGAATGATCTGGCGTCGCGGCCAAGGGCGCCCAACCGGTCAAAAACGGCGTCGACCGCGTTTGTGCTCGTGAATATCACCCAGTCATTTTCACTCAAAGAGGCTACTGCTTCGTCGAGCTTGCCGGTGTCAGCGACGGGTTGCACCTCGATGGTCGGAACCTCTATTGGGTAGGCTCCCTCTCTGGCGAGCATCGCGGTGAAAACACTCGCCTGAGTGCGGGTTCTCGTAACGAGCACTCGTTTGCCAAATAGTGGCCTCCGGTC
Source organism: Dehalococcoidia bacterium (assembly GCA_963580905.1). Lineage (GTDB taxonomy): Bacteria > Chloroflexota > Dehalococcoidia > Lucifugimonadales > CAJWER01 > CAJWER01. The sequence goes on from CAUZNX010000203.1 coordinate 2,057, forward strand.
GAACCAGCGCAACTGGTCGCGAAGGCGCACGACCTCCCCTATGACGGCCACCATCGGAGAGCTCAGTCCAGCCTCGTCGGCTTTGCTCGCGATGACGGAGAGGTCGCCGACGATTGTGCGTTGCACAGGATGCGTGCCCCACTCGACGAGGGCCACCGGTGTCTGTGGAGTCAGGCCTCCTCGGACCAGCGCCGCTGCGATGGAGCTGAGTCCCTCCCGGCCCATCAACACTGCCAATGTGCCACCAGTACGGGCCATCTGCTCCCAGTCGACCGACCCATCTGGCTTGTCCGGGGATTCCGAGCCGGTCACTACCGTGAACGACGTCGCATACCCGCGATTGGTGATCGGAATACCGGCGTAGGCTGGCGCAGCAATTGCAGACGAAACACCGGGCACTACCTCAAACGGGATGCCAGCCTCGGCCAATGTCGCCGCCTCCTCGCCACCGCGGCCAAATACGAAGGGGTCGCCCCCTTTCAGCCGAACAACGCTCTTGCCCTCCCCAGCGGTCGCCACAAGCAGGTCGTTGATCTCCTCTTGCCGGTAGCGATGCCTTCCAGGGACTTTGCCGACATCTATGAGCACGGCATCAGGCCTGGCTCTCGAAATCAGCTCGTCGGACGCCAGCCGGTCGAACACTACGGCGTCAGCCGACTCGAGGCACGCCAGGCCTTTTGTGGTGATCAGACCTGGATCGCCTGGGCCTGCACCCACGAGGTATACGGTTCCGGGCTCAGCCCGGTATGGGTAAGTCATCGAGATCGACTCTCACTTCGGTGTGGTATTGATGGGCCTTAGTACAGTCGGCCCGATTCGACGATCTGCCGCGCGCCCTGATCGAGAAGCACTTCGGCCGCACGAGCGCCTGCCGCCGCCGGGTCATCAGCCTCATCCTCGACTTCGATACGATACATCTTGGAACCATCGGGCAGCGCGGCCATAGCCGACACCCGAAATTTGCTCCCCTCACTGCGAGCATGGGCTGCCACAGGCACCTTGCACCCGCCTCCGATGACGTCCACGAATGCCCTCTCGGCGGTCAGGGAATTCCTGCTTGGCTGGTGGTCGATGGCGGCGATCATCTCAGTGGTCTCGGCGTCGTCCCGGCGTACCTGTAGGGCGATTGTCCCCTGCCCCGCCTCTGGCGTGAAGGTATCAGGGTTCAGATATTCTGTGATATGTGACTGCATTCCGAGGCGCAGGAGTCCGGCTGCGGCTAACACTATGCCGTCATATTCGGTGCCACGGGACTTCTCCAGGCGAGTTCCCACGTTACCGCGAATAGGCAATACGCGAAGATCGGGCCTCAGGGCCAGTATCTGCGCTCCTCGTCTGGGGCTCCCGGTACCGATACGCGCAGAGGCTGGTAGTTCAGCAAGGGTGACGCCCCAGCGGTTTACCAACACGTCGCGGGGGTCCTCACGCTCAATGACCCCACCAAGGCTCAACCCATCAGGGAGGTCTGGCGCGAGGTCCTTGGCGGAGTGAACCGCCAGGTCTACCTCGCTACGCAGCAGCGCATCCTCGATGTCCTTTGAGAAGGTACCGCGCCCCAGGCTTTGGAGTGATGACACCTTGTCCCGGTCGCCGCCGGTCGATATGCGGACGATCGTGAAATCGTGGGCCGGGAAGCTGGTACGAAGCTTCGCCACGACCTCTTCACTCTGAGCGATCGCGAGTGGGCTTTTCCGTGAACCGACTCTCACGGTCCGCGGCGTGGTCATACCCTGGGCCAACTCAGGTCGCTGCCGAGGTCGCGTGGGCGCCGTCGGTCGAGACCGCGAGGTCTTCCCACATCTTGCAGGTGCCCTCCGCACAGTCGCACTCAGCGCCCAGCATAAGACGAGCCAAGAGCGTCATTTTGGCCTCTTCATTACGCCCCTCGCGGACCATGTCCACGAGGTCGTCCTCCATGCAAGCCTGCCAGTGGTCGGGCGTGATCT
>CAUZNX010000204.1:0-3999 GCA_963580905.1 Dehalococcoidia bacterium
GGCTTTTAGCGATTCGCCCTTTGGACAGGACTAGCGGTTGCGGCGTCGGCGCAGTCTTCGAAGGCTGCGAGCCTTGTCCAGTCGCTCCTGCTCACCCTTAGAGCGGAAGAAGCGCCGGTTCCTAAGATCCCTCAGGATGCCGGATCGCTGCATCTGTGTCTGGAACCGCTTTAGCAGCTGTTCCGGGTCCTCGCCATCACGAAGTGTCACGAAAGACAAGCTATCTACCCTCCTCGAGTTGCGGCGACCGACAACAGAGCCTGCGGTACACCGGAGAAAGCTTATTATAGCCGTAAAAGTCCGATCGTGCCACCGCTCACGAGGTCCGTGGAGTTGTTGTGTCGTGGACGAGCCGGACCGCACCGTTGTCGTACGGTACGGAATGGATGATTCGCATTGGACCTGGATACGGCTTGTTGAAGAGGGGGATCCCTTCGCCGAGGGCTTCGGGCATGATCGGGAGGTCAAGTGTGTCTACTGCACCGCCGAGCAGGGCGGCCGTTACGACGTTGCCGCCTCCAAACACCCAGAGTCGTTTCGGGGTCTGCGCTGACCACTCCGTAATGGCCTTTGCGGTTGGGGCTGACCGGAAGGTAACGTTCGCGCCGCCAGGTACTGCCAGGTCGGTTGCGTTGGTGAGGACGAGCGTCGGACGGTTACCCCACAGCCACCCCCACTCGAGTAGTTGCTGATAGGACGTCCGGCCCATCACGAGAGCGCCAATCCGTTCCGCCCATTCATCGAAGTCAAAATCGGGGAGAGGATACTTCTCCAAGTAGTCGACGGCACCGTCGAGCCGTGCAACATAGCCGTCGAGAGTAACCGCCAGGCTGGCGACCACGTCGTTGTCTCGTTCGATCTCGGGTTGCGGTTGCTTGTTCATCGGTGAGTGAGTATTCCCATATCTAATTTTCCTACAGAGAGGCGGAGCCGATTTTGGCAACGCTTCCCGTTCCGAGACCGAATCGCCGGTTGGTAGCACAACCGTGCTATTATATCAATGAAATGTTCCCGGTGGTAGAATGGACTTCGCCCATTTGGGCTTCCTCAACCCCGGGAAAACCCCTTCGGAGGGTCGCCTTTTGCCGCTGGAAAATATCGTCGTCCAGGGCGCACGCGAGCACAATCTCAAGAACGTCGACGTAACCATACCTCGCAACAAGCTGGTCGTGATGACCGGTGTGTCGGGGTCGGGGAAAAGTTCGCTTGCCTTTGACACGGTGTACGCCGAGGGCCAGCGCCGTTATGTCGAGTCCCTCTCCGCCTACGCCCGGCAGTTCCTTGGCCGTATCGATAAACCCGACGTCGACTATATAGGCGGCCTGTCCCCGGCCATCTCCATCGACCAGAAGGGCGTCTCCCGGAACCCGCGCTCCACGGTGGGGACCGTCACCGAAGTATATGACTACCTGCGTCTGCTGTTCGCCAGGGTGGGCAGGCCGCATTGTTACAAGTGCGGCCGCCTCGTGGAGATGCAGACGGTGCAGCAGATTGTGGACGCCATCCTGGCGATGCCTGAGGGCGCGAGAATCCAGGTCCTGGCGCCGATGGTGAGGCACAAGAAGGGCGAGCACAAGGACGTGTTCGAGGAGGCTCGCGGCGCTGGGTACGTTCGCGTCCGTGTCGATGGCGATGTCCACGACCTGTCTGAGACTTTCGACCTGAACCGCAAGAAGTGGCACGACATCGAGGTCGTGGTTGACCGTCTGGTGATCGGTGCAAGCGCGGACCCTAGCCGGTTGGCGGACTCCGTCGAGAGCGCACTGAAGATGGCGGGTGGTACTTTGCTAGTGGCGGACGCCGACGGTGAAGAGCAAATCTTCTCGGAGCAGTTCGCATGCGTTCACTGCAACATCAGCCTGGGTGAGCTTGAGCCTCGGACCTTCAGCTTCAACAGCCCCCACGGGGCCTGCTCTACCTGTACAGGTCTTGGCTACAAGCTAGAAGTGGACCCGGATCTTGTCATCTCAGACAAGGGCCTGTCGCTGGACGAGGGCGCTGTCCAGCCCTGGTCAAGGGCTGGTTCATCTACCCCCTGGCTCGCCAGCCTGCTGAAATCGCTGGCGCGCACATACAAATTCTCGACAAAGGTCCCGGTTAGCAAGCTATCCAAGAGTAATCTCGAGCTCATCCTGTACGGCGCGAAGGGGAGAACCATCCGCATGAGTCACCAGACTCAGCGGGGGCGCGACTTCGAGTGGGACACGAAGTTCGAGGGCGTGATCAACAACCTGGAGCGCCGGTACCGGGAGACCGAATCCGACCATATTCGGTCTGAGATAGAGCGATATATGGCGTCGCGGCCGTGTCAGGCATGTGGTGGTGAGCGGCTCAAACCCGAGGTACTGGCGGTAACGGTCGGCGGGCTGAACATCACACAGGTGACCGACAGATCGATCAGCCATGCGCAAGAGTGGTTCGCCGCCATCGCCGGTGAAGGGGCTGGGTCCCAGACGAACGGTGTTGCCCCGAGTGAAAATGGTGCCGAGCCGGTTCCTGGCGCTGACGACATGCTGACGACAAGGGAGCTGGCGATAGCGTCTCAGATACTCAAGGAGATCCAGGCGCGGCTCCTGTTCCTGGTCGACATCGGTCTCGACTACCTGACACTGCAACGCACGGCGTCGACCCTCAGTGGTGGTGAGGCGCAGCGAATTCGTCTCGCGACTCAGATCGGCTCGGGCCTGATGGGCGTGCTGTATGTCTGCGACGAGCCCTCCGTCGGGCTACACCCCGTGGACGACTCACGCCTCATCGAGACCCTGCAGCGGCTCCGCGACATCGGCAACAGCGTGCTCGTTGTCGAGCACGACGAGGCCATCATGCGGGCTGCTGACTACATCATCGATATTGGGCCCGGTGCGGGAGAGCACGGCGGCCACGTCGTCGCGTCCGGCACGATTGACGACATCATCGCGACCAAGGAGTCCATTACTGGGCAGTACCTGGGCCAAACCAAGGTGATCCCGCTTCCAGATGCGATACGGCCCGGCAACGGCCTCGCCATCACGATAGCGGGCGCACGGGCGAACAACCTCAAGGGCATGGACGTGACCATCCCGCTGGGCAAACTCGTGTGTATCACGGGTGTGTCCGGGTCCGGTAAGAGCACCTTGATCTATGAGGTGCTGTTCAAGAAGCTGGCCCAAGACTTCTACAGGGCCAAGGACAGGCCAGGCGCCCACGACACCATCGTGGGCACGGAGGCCGTCGACAAGGTCGTGAATATCGACCAGTCACCGATAGGCCGAACCCCTCGCAGCAATCCGGCCACATACGTCGGTGTCTTCACCCCGATGCGAGAGCTGTTCGCCACCGTGCCCGAAGCGAAGGTTCGCGGGTACAAGCCGGGGCGATTCTCATTCAATGTGAAGGGCGGCAGGTGTGAAGCCTGCTCGGGCGATGGTTATACGAGCATCGAAATGCACTTTCTCCCCGACGTGACGGTGCCCTGTGACGTATGCGGGGGCCAGCGATATAACCGAGAGGCGCTGGAGATTCGCTTCAAGGGGAAGAACATCGCTGAGGTGCTCGATATGACCGTCACCGAGGCGCTGGAGCACTTTTCGAATATACCTCGGATCAAGAACAAGCTGCAGACCATGAACGATGTGGGGCTTGGCTATATCAGGCTCGGGCAGTCGGCCACACACCTGAGTGGTGGCGAGGCCCAGAGAGTGAAGCTGTCAACGGAGTTGTCGAAGAGGGCCACGGGCAGCACACTGTACATCCTGGACGAGCCGACGACTGGCCTGTCATTTGAGGACTGCTCCCACCTGCTCCGGGTGCTTCACAGGCTCGTGGATGCCGGAAATACGGTAGTGCTGATTGAGCACCACATGGACCTGATCAAGAACGCGGACTGGATCATCGACCTGGGTCCAGGCGCAGGGGACGGTGGTGGCAGCGTAATTGCCGAGGGCACCCCGCAGCAGATCACCGAGTCCACCGACTCCCACACCGGCCGCTACCTCAAGGCCCACCTGCTCCACAGGGCAG
>CAUZNX010000205.1:0-3999 GCA_963580905.1 Dehalococcoidia bacterium
CACGACGCACATCACGAATAACAGGCAGGATGGGCTGCGCATCAGAACCGAATGGAGAAGGTGACGTGAACGGGCTCCGATTCAGCGGTCAAGATCGAAGTTGCAAGAGACTTCGCGATCGACAGGTCGAATTGTTCGTAGCGCAGCCCCAATCCGACCCGCGTCCCGTCCCGATCCTGATCGCCCAAGACGTAACCCGCACGCAAGTACATGGCGTCCTCGATACCGGCCGTGAGTTCTCCGCCCAAGTAGAGCGACAGGTTCCCGGGGTCCCTTAGTCGATCCTGCACCTCAACAGCGATCCAACCAGACAGCTCCTCGTCATCCGTCAACGCACTCACGAGGTCATACGCCACAGCAACCCTCACCCTGGTTGGGAGCGGATCTGCCTGTTCGGCGTTAAGCACCTGCAGAGCCGGGCCCAAGTGGGCGACCATCGCCGCGATTCGTAGACTCGGAGACGGCCTGATCTGCAAGCCGGCATCCATCGCATAACTCGTCGCGGTAGTGCCTACGTCAGGACAAAACGTCCCACGACACGCGGTCCTGAACTGGACTACTTTGAAGTTCACGCCTGCGTTCACCCAATCCAGCAGTCGAGCTGCCGCAGATACCACCCCGAGGTGATTCCTCACGGTCAACGTGCCCAGAAAATTGCCGTTCGAATCCGTCAGGTCCTGGTTGCCTACATCATGGAGGAAGTACGAAGCGCTGATCGCGCCCAAGCCAGATCGAGCCAAAACCGTCGAAATGGCTGTGCCGGTGCCCGCGACGTTGTCCCCGCGGTACAAGACGAACTGTCTCTCATCCACGTCGGCCAATCCGGCCGGGTTCCAGAATACGGATTCCACTCCACCCATGGCGGTCATCGCGCGACCAAGAGCAACGCCCTTGGCGCCGATCGGCAGCAGCAAGAACAGCGCGCCCTCTGCGGAGGTCGATCCATCGTCTTGGGCTCGGACCGGCATCGGCACTGAGGCCAGGCAGACCACCAGAAGCACAAAAAGATTACGGAAGAGAGGTGTCATTCATCCTCAGGAATGCGAAAGCCGAGTTGATTGAGGTGTGAACGGTTCTTACGCCACCCCTTGAGGGGCTTTACCCATAGGTCAAGGTAAACGCGCTCGCCCAGAAAGTGCTCGATCTTCTTCCGTGCGCAGGTCCCCAGGGCCCGGATCGCCACACCCTGATTTCCGATGACGATGCCTTTTTGGGACTTTCGCTCTACGTAGACGTTCATCTGGATGTAGACCGGGTCCCCACCCTCACGGAACTCCTCCACCTGGCACATCACAGAATAGGGAATTTCCTGATGATACTGCTCGAAAATGCACTCTCGTACGAGCTCGGCCACAAAAAAGCGGACGGGGTCGGACGCGATATCATCCTCAGGGTACAAAAAGGGTCCTGCTGGGAGCTTCTCTCGCACCTCGGCTAAGAGCGCCTCAGCCCCATCCCCCTCAAGGGCCGAGATGTGATGGACTGGACCCTCAACGTTGTGCGCCAGCCAGGCGTCCCAAGCAGCCACCATGGCAGCCGGAGCCTCGTCGATCTTGTTCAACGCCACGACGATTGGAGCTCGTGCTTCTTCTAGGGCTCGCTCTATGCGTTCGGTCTCCTTGGTGTCGGGCCGCCGGCCCGCGTCGATCACAAGCAGGACAATGTCCGCCTCTGACAACGCCTCAAGGGCCGCGCCCAGCATGGCCCGCTGAAGCAGGTCTTTTGCCTCCAATAAGCCCGGAGTATCAAGGAAAATGAGCTGATCGGAATCCACTGTGAGGATTCCGGTCACCCGTTGCCACGTCGTCTGGGCCTTCGACGTCACAATAGAGAGGTGTTGGCCAATGAGTCGGTTGAGCAGTGTCGACTTTCCGGCGTTCGGTCGCCCAAGCAGCGTGACGTACCCAGTCCGGGTGGCGCTCACTTCAGGGTTCGATGGTTCAGATTCTGTCATAGCCCAATTCTAAGCGATTCTGGGGTGGGCCCAACCCAGGCCACCGAATCCACAGAGCGCCCGGGTTCGTTATGATGCGAGCGTGACTTACGTTTTCCTTGCGTCGCCCCCCCCACGGCCGCGCAGGTTGGCCTTCCTCGAACATCTAATCAGCGCCGACGACGTCCTCGGCGCGGAATCGAATAACTGCATGAACCAGCTCCCCAGCTTCTCGAAGGGCGACACCGACCGAATCCTCAGAAGGGCCGCGGAAATCGACGGCTCAGAGGAAGCGGGACCCGTCTCCGTCGAAGACCTCCGCTCGATCGCTAGTGAGGCGGGCTTCGGGGCTCAGGCAGTGGAGCGGGCCATCGCAGAAGCCCAACAGGCCGCCGTGGCCAACATCCAACGTACTCCGGTGCAAAAATCCGGCATCGTCTGGGTCTTCATGTCCACTACGCGAACGATCCCCATCGAGTTGAGCTCTGAACAGCTCATGTGGGCCATCCGGCTCTTTGTGCCCTACCGGGAGGGACCGCCCCAAGTGAAGCTCGAGGCCGACCGCATCACATGGCGAGAACGAAAGGGCCTGCGTTTCACCGTCACCCCAGGTGGCGGTGTAACGGAGATCAGCGTAGTGATCTCCCGCCCCTTGATCCGGCGCGGGCGCATGAAAGGCTGGATTCGGGACGCCGCAGACCGGCTCGAGTCGCTGATCTTGATGGTCGCGGCACAGGACCAGAAAACCGGCGCTGCTTTGCTCCCGCCTGGCACCTGACATTTAGGTCTAGGCTATCCGTGCTATCCCACTGTGGCTTAACGACTTATCACCCACGCGGTATGAGGTGCGGGGACCAAGTCGATCCAACGAAGAAAGCCCCCGGAATCCAAGATTCCGGGGGCTCTCCGTTAATAAGTCGGCGACGACGTACTCTCCCACCGGGCGACCCCGGCAGTACCATCCGCGCTGTAGAGCTTAACGGCCGTGTTCGGGATGGGAACGGGTGTAGCCTCTACGCCATAGTCACCGACAAAGGTGATAACAGAGGTCGAGAGAGTGAGAGCCTAAGCAATAACGGCGGCTACGTCCCCGTTTAACCGCTAACGGGGCTGTAGCATGGTAAAACTGACCGGGTGGAGGAGCCGGTCAAGCCTCACGGGCGATTAGTACAGCTCGGCTTCACATGTTGCCATGCTTCCACCTGCTGCCTATCAACGTGCTAGTCTCGCACGGCCCTTCTGAGAGTCCGAAGACTCTGGGAGTATTCATCTTGGAGGGGGCTTCCCACTTAGATGCTTTCAGCGGTTATCCCTTCCCGACGTAGCTACCCGGCGATGCCCCTGGCGGGACAACCGGTACACAAGTGGTCAGTCCTTCCCGGTCCTCTCGTACTAGGGAAGGCTCTCCTCAATACTCCAACGCCCACGACGGATACAGACCGAACTGTCTCACGACGTTCTGAACCCAGCTCATGTACCACTTTAACGGGCGAACAGCCCGACCCTTGGGACCTTCTCCAGCCCCAGGATGTGATAAGCCGACATCGAGGTGCCAAACCGCCCCGTCGATGTGAACTCTCGGGGGCGATAAGCCTGTTATCCCCGGCGTACCTTTTATCCGTTGAGCGACGGCCCTTCCATTCGGAACCGCCGGATCACTAAGGCCTACTTTCGTACCTGCTCGATCTGTCGATCTCGCAGTCAAGCTCCCTTATGCCTTTACACTCTTCGTGCGATTACCGACCGCACTGAGGGAACCTTTGCGCGCCTCCGTTACTCTTTGGGAGGCGACCGCCCCAGTCAAACTACCCGCCTGCCACGGTCCCCAGCCAGGATTCACTGGCCTAGGTTAGAGCCTCAACATCACAAGGGTGGTATTTCACTTTTGGCTCCACAACAGCTAGCGCTGCCGCTTCAAAGCCTCCCACCTATGCTACACATGCGGTGCCAAGACCCAATAGCAGGTTATAGTAAAGGTGCACGGGGTCTTTTTGTCCTGTCGCGGGTACTCGGTATCCTCACCGAGACTCCAATTTCGCCGAGCTTGTGGAGGAGACAGCGCCCAG
>CAUZNX010000206.1:0-3998 GCA_963580905.1 Dehalococcoidia bacterium
CCGAGTCTTCAAGCTCAGAGAGCACCTCCAGCGCCTCTTCAACAGTCTGGAGGGCGGCCATGTCGATCCTGGGCTCACCATTGACGAGATGGTTGACGCTACCCTCACCGTTATCGAAGCGAACGAGAAATCACGTCAACCTGGCGACGAGTTTGTAGTTGGCCAGGTGGTCAGCTCAGGCCCGTCGTTGTCCAACGGCGCACCGGTGGTCGACGTACTCATATACTGGCAGGCGCTGGATTTCTCCGACTTCGCACGCTCCTACTCCACAGGCATCCGGATCTTTACGCCCGCGACATACTCACCCCCGGCACGCCGCCAAACAAGAGGCCCACAGGTACCCGACGATGATGTCTGGGCGCTGAAGACCGATCAGAAGGGCTACATCACCGAGTGCACGCGGGCTAACTTCATGTTCGTCAAAGATGGAAAAATAATGCTTCCGGACCGGAGCACGGCGCTACCCGGTATCAGTATGGCGACGGTCTTGGAACTGGCGGATTCGCTCGGAATCCCGGTCGAAGAGGGGCGCTACAACACGTCGGATGTCTACGCGGCGGAGGGTGCCTACATATCGGGCACCCGATACTGCCTATTGCCCGTGAGTACGATAAACGGGGTGGCAGTCCCCGGACCAGTCCCGTCTGAGGTAACGAGTCGGCTGACAGAGGCCTGGTCCGAAATGGTCGGCCTCGACATCATCCAGCAGGCCCTCGATCACATTTAGGTGCTGCGCACGCATTCTGAGGGTGGGCAAGACGCCCTCATAAATGCATCTGATGCTTGGCCAGATGCGCAGAGGTGCTGCGCAGGCATCCAAACGTACCAGAACATGTTGTTGACTCTCGTCGAGGTATGTAGAGGACGGAGCCCCGTCGCCTGTCCTGAGCCCGCCGGGGGGCCGGGAGCCGGAGGGTGTCCCTCAGAGATAGCATTTTTCTCTTCTTTTGGGGCAGGGAGGGGAGGCAATAGGGACATTGACTCGACTGGTTAGCCTTGAGCGGAAACCAGGGCGTACGCCCCCGAGGGGATGCCGAGTATCGGACCCAACACCCACAACCCTGCTTAAAGCAGCCCGTCCATAGTGGCGACCTGAGCAACCAGGCTGGCGCTCAGATGCGCTCCGGTGACAACAGCCGCGACTCGGCGTCCTGCCGCTTCAGCGCGATGGTCGGCCAGGCCAGCGATGGAAATGGCGGCCGATGGTTCGGCGACCACCTGCTCCAATTCCAGCAGGCTCTTCACCGCCGGGAGCAGGCGGGACTCGTCCACCAGCCACACGTCATCCACCAATTCCTTCAACTCCGCTACGACTGGCATGATAGGTACTCGGACCGCCAGGCCATCAGCGAGGGTTTCCACAGGCGCAGACTCGTCCCAGGACTCGCCACGTAGGGCCAGCGCCATCGCCGGCGTACCCGAGGGCACGGCTGCGATAACGGTCGTGCCAGGGCTCCGCGCCTTGATGACGGACGCTATGCCCTTGATGAGCGAGCCGTTGCCCAGCGGCACCACTACCCAGTCCCATGGTTCGGAGGGGTCTGTAATCTCGGCCCCGATAGTAGCCGCGCCGTGGGCCGTCTCCTCGATGACGCCGTCCTCCCAGAAAGCAGCCCCATCCCTTGCGGCCTCGTTTCGGGCGAAGTCCTTGGCGATGTCGAAGTCGCTTCCGTGGACGACCACATGGCCGCCGCTGAGGCGAATGCGCTCCAGTTTCGAGGGGGTTGCGCCTTCCGGGACCACCACGGTTACGGGAACACCACGTCGTTGCCCGGCCACCGCGATCGCCAGGCCGTAGTTGCCGGCGGAGGCTACGTAGACACCCTTGGATGGCAGGCTGTCCGCCATCCGCGCCATGGCTACCAGACCGCCTCGGAGCTTGAACGATCCGATGGGGGTGCAGTCTTCCCGCTTGAGCCAGAGGTCGCAGCCCAGACGGCTGCCGATCACCGTTGCTGGTAGCAGTGGGGTCGGGGTCCAGCGTTCGTTGCTCAGCACCTCGGAGGCGAACTTCAATTCGGGCGGATCATCGGTCCTGGGTGTCACTCGTCCTCGTCCTCCTCATCATCGCCGTCATCATCAGTATCAAAGCCAAGCCCGAGAGGGTCGTCGTCGAACTCCACGCGTTCGAGCGCGGCCTGGGCAGCCTCCTCAAGGGCCTCGTCGTCGTAGTCCAGGCAGGCTCGCAGTACGCGCTTGGCCATAGGGCCTCCGACTATGCCCAGGGCCTTGACCGCAGCGAGGCGTACCTCCAGGTCGTCGTCCTCCAGCAACTCTGTTAGCTCAGGAACGATGCTCTCGTCACCGAGTAGCCCGACAGAGTTGGCCGCCTCAAATCTTATGGCGGGTAATTCGTGCTGCATCTCTTCGAGGACGACAGGCAGCCACTCGTCGCTGGAGGTCTGTCCCATCGCATAAATCGCACTCTGTTTCAGCTCCAACGAGCCGTTGTCGAAGGCATCCTCGATGATTTCGACGATCCCAGGCGGACGGAGTCCCGCCACAGTCTCGATGGCCCGTCGCTTGACCTCCAAGAACTCGTCCTCGCGCTCGATCGTAGCCAGTAGGGCCACGCGAATACGATCCTCGTCCCTGGTGATGAGCTTGCCGTCCATGGCCATGGTGGCGAAATTACTGAGGCCCATCGCCGCCGCGGCTCGGACTGGGACGGACGGGTCGTTGATGAGCAATGCCACAAGGGGCCGAATCACGGCCCTGTCCTCGCAAGCCGATAGTCCCTTGATTGCCGTCTCGCGTACTTCGCCATCGCCATCGCTCAGGCACGCCACGAACACATCGGTGAAATCCAGCTCCAGATTCTCCTCTGAGAGCTCCAAAATACTTTCAACGACCTGTCGCCGCCGCACCTCCGGCACAGACGGCCATGCAGATTTGAACTCGCCGAGCTGGTCCGTCTCCATGTCCGCAAGCTGGAGCAGCTGCGAGAATTTCGGCGTGTCATCCGATTTGGCCATCTCTTCGACGAAGTCTCTAGTAGTCACAGCTCGATTGCCCCTGATGTGGTTCTGAAGAGGCGGGCGACAATTGACTTGCCCGCTCCCAGATTGCGCTCACATCGAAGCTAAGGCAGCAGCGCCCTCCTGTCAAGCCATCAGGGGCTAGACAGGACGCTGTCTCCGGCCACTACAGCTGTGCTAGTCTGGGTCTAGGTCCCCCCGGGCCTATGAGAAATAGAGGTCTACAGAACAATGCCGGGTGAGCGGAAAAAGCGAGTGGCCGTCGCGGACGTAATGCTGTTGCTGGGCCCGGAGTACGGGCCCTTCCATTGGGAGCCGCGGTACGATCCTGCATCCGAGCTGGTCTATACGATCCTCTCCCAGCACACCTCCGACATAAACTCGGAGCGTGCCTTCAAAAACCTCATGGCTACCTTCGGTTCCCTGGACGCCATAGTCACCGCCTCGGTCGGCGACATTGAGGACGCGATCCGCATGGGTGGTCTGGCGAAGGTAAAGTCGCCGCGGATCAAGAATGTGTTGAACCAGATATTCGAGGAGCTTGGCTCCTTCGACCTGATGTTCCTGAGTGAAATGCCTCTTGACGAGGCCAAGGCCTGGCTGAAGCGCCTCGACGGCATCGGGCCGAAGACAGCAGCCATCATCCTGTGCTTCTCGCTGGGTATGCCTGCCATGCCCGTAGACACCCACATCTACCGCGTCGCGCAGCGACTAGGGCTCGTAGGAAAGAAAATTAACGTGAAAAAGGCGCACGACGTCCTCGAGTCGAAGGTCGAACCCGAGGACGTATTCGAATTCCACCTATACCTGATCAACCACGGTCGACAGGTGTGCAAGGCGCTGCGACCACGCTGCTACCGTTGCGTCCTGGCCTGGGGCTGCCCATCCCGAGCAGGATTCGAACGCAAGGCGAAAAAGGCGAAGAAGTAACTAGAATCGCTTTAAGGCGGCACACCTTTGACTTCCGCATCAGAAAGCTGGGACCGCGAGTATCGACTAGGCCGTTACCGGTCGGATCCA
>CAUZNX010000207.1:0-3997 GCA_963580905.1 Dehalococcoidia bacterium
CATTGAGAGGTCCGCACCGCAGTATGGCTCTCGCTATAGATCGACATATAGGACAGCGCATAGAACCCCGTCGCGCCGAGGAGCACCACAATCGCCCCGATCAGGAAAGGCCGCGAGGACGGAACCCAGACCTTGAGGCTGTCCCACGCGTCGATGAGCATTCGGGAGCCGAACAGTACCAGGAAGGGGCTGATCGGCAAGAGATACCGGATGAACTTGACCTGGAACGAACCGGTGATGAGGAAATACGGGACCACCCACGACAACAGCAGTACCCAGCCCCTGGTATCCGGCCTGCGGAACGGCAGTGTCGCCGCCAGGGCAACAAACGCGATGCCGGCGGCCAGCAAGATGACCGGGTTGCTGTTGGAAAACAGCAGCAGACCCATCGGCAGTATCCAGCCCGCAGCCAAATATGCCAGCCCGTACACCAGCCTGAGCCCTCTGAGCGACGCATACAGCAGCCCTGCCCACGCAACTATCCCCAGTGGCAGACCGAGACCCCAAGTGGCAAGCTGTCGCACCTGGTACAGATACGCGGTCGTGTCGATGTATTGGCGTGTGTACGGATAGTCCCTGATCCGACGCACCATCTCGGACTGCTCGACCGTGTCGGCATAGAATCGCGAGAAGTCCAAGAAGGCGTAGGGCTGAACAATGGCAAACGCCGCAAGCGACGCCGCCCCACCCAACACCGCGCCGGTGATGGCCCTCGTGAGCCGCTCTCCCGGCCTGTCCTCACGACTCCCGCCCGGCAGCTCTCCCGCAGCAAACATCAGGTGCGCCATGACGAAGGCTACGTAGATAGGCGCCAGGCTCACCTTGGTCGCGATGCCAAGGCCGATCACCACCCCGGCCAGCACCGAGTCCCTGGGCCTCCCGTCAACAGCCACGCGATGGAGGAGGTAGAGCGCAACCACGGCCGATAGCGCCATGATAGTGTCCACCGCGAAGAAGTGGCTGAGCTGTATGTGCAACACCGATGTAGCCACCAACGCAGCAGCGAGCAGGCCCTCCCGGCGTCCAAACAGGCGTCTGCCGAGCAGGTAGACCATCAATACCGTGGCGGTGTCGGCCAGCGCCGAGATGGTCCGGCCCAGAGTCCTCAGATCGCCGAGTTCGGGTCCAGGCATGGCCCCATACGCGATCTGTACCCCCTTGAGAAGATAAAGAGGGAAGCTGCCATAGGGAAACCAGCGAGGGTTCCACGGGCTCTTCTCGGCGTCAAGCAGGCTGCCAAGTTCACCAGGGCCCGGGAACGAGAGGTCGCCCACCTTCATCAGGATCGCGCGCTCGTCAGGGTGAGGGGTGAACGACTGTCCCTCGTCCCAGTTCAGACCGTAGAACCGCAGTCCGAGGGCAAGCACTAGAGTCAAAACCAGGGCGCCGGTCATGAGGGCGCTCCGGCTACTTAGCGCGCTGAAGGACCAGACGTCCCGGTCTGGCAGGATTCCGCTTTCTTCCGCAGGGTGCTCCAGCGCCCTCATGTCGATCTCTTTTCCACGTCACCGGCCGGGGGTAATCTGACGGTCAGGACAGCCTCGCTCAATCAGCAGACAGCTACCACCGCTCGCCGCCACCCCATAATTCTAGTCAACCGCCTGTCCACGGGGCAACACGTATCGGGGCCAGGAGCCTACCAAAGGGCCTACGCGGTAGGGGGCGGTGCGGTTCCGCCAGATATGTCGACCGAGCCCTCGTCGGGCGGCGGAGTATCGTCAGGCGGACCGGCTGGCTCCTCGCTCCACTCGTGCAAGAAGTAGAGGAACACGTCTCTTGCAACGGCCGCCAGAGGCACTGCTACTATCACACCCCACAACCCCGCGACCTCGCTGGAGATCACCAACAGCAGCATGATTATCGCCGGGTGGAGGTCGACCGCTCGCCCCTGGATCCGTGGCACCAGGACCGCGTTCTCCACAAGTTGCACACCTGCATATAGCAGGATCACCCATGGCAGATCACCTGGCGAGATCGCCAGCGCTACCAGTACGCCAGGAATAGCCCCGAGCAGCGGGCCAATAATGGGGATCAGTTCGAACACCCCGGCGATCAGCCCTAACAGGGCCGCGAACCGTATTCCCAACGCAAATAGCCCGACAAACACGACCGCCCCGACGACTACCCCCAGCGTAAGCTGAGCACGCACATAGGCGCCCAGGACGTCATTTGCAATGGTGGTGACGTTCCTCGCGTGGCGCTGGGCATTGCTGGGCATGATGGAATAGAAGCCCCCAATAGCGGCCTCTCGGTCCTTCAGCAAGTAAAACACCAAGAACGGGACCACGGCAAGGCCAATCACCGCCGATACAGTGTTCGAGACGGCCCCGGTGGTCTTTGAAAGCACGGCACGGACAGCGCCCACCAAAATGTCACCGCTAGACGCCAGGGATGACTCGATTTGCTCACGCAGGTCTTCTGGAACGCGGTCGGTATACGCCTCGTTCCACCCCTCAACGGTCTCCCGTGCCCCGGCGAACAGCTCGGGAACGCTGTCGACGAACTCGGTGGCCTCCCTGAATGCCGGCGGCACTATGAGGGCCAGGGCCCCTGCCGCCACGGCGATGGCCCCCAGGTAGATTACGGCGATGGCCGCTACCCTGCTTGGCCCAGGCCAACGCTCCCGCCAGGGCATGGCTTTCTCGAGGCCACGCACCACGGGATACAGCAGGTATGTGAGCGCTCCGCTGAGAATGAAGGGGAACAGGGCACCCCGGGCCAGGACCACGAGCGCCACCGCCAGAAACATCGCAAACCCGACCAGTACCAGCCGGTTTCGTTTGGCCTGCTGCCTGATGGTCATGTGGACCTCCGGGGTGGACGGAGCGGACTGGGCCGCGCTAGGGAAATCAGCTCGCGAAGCGTGTCGCCTGGTCCACTATGTCCAGCCCCACTGCCTCGCCCCATGCTGCCAGGAGCTGCTGCGCAATCGGGCCCGGCCGACCGTCGCCGATTTGTCTCTTGTCCACCGTTGTCATGGGCAGGACACAGAAGCTGGTGCTGGCGAAGAAGGCCTCGTCCGCGGTATACAGGTCATAGGGCTGCAGGTCCTCCTGCACCACAGGTATCCCAAGCTGATCTGCCAGGTCGAATACCATTCCTCTGGACACACCTTGGAGAACAGCCTTGTCAGTGGACGTACGGATCACGCCGTCCGTCACCAGGAGGTAGTTGTAGCCAACGCCTTCGGTGAGGTTGCCGTCGCCATCACGCAACAGGGCCCACGCGCCTGGATCGACATCGTTGGCCTCGAGCGTTGCAAGGTTGAAGTTCATGCGGCTGTGATGCTTTATCTTAGGATCCAGGGCCTCCGGCGAGTAGCTCCGCGTCTGGGTAATGACACCGTTCTTGCCGGTCTCGTACTCCTTGGCATACCGGGTGAAGTCGATGGGCAGAATATTGACGCACACCGACGGAGGCTGCTCCGCGAAGCCCATTCCCCCAACCCCTCTGGTGACCCACTGGTTCACCCGAAAGTCGCCCACCGGCGCGCGCATCGACTCGTTGCGCGTGATGGCCTCCTCGGTGATCTCGACCATCTCGTCGGCGCTGATTCCGGGATCTATCCTCGCGTACTTTAAGGAGCGATACAGGCGATCGATGTGCTGTTTCATACGGAAGCTCTTGCCGCCGAAGGTCCGCTCCACGTCGAAAACCACGTCGCCCAGTGTGAATCCCCTGTCCTGGGGATGGACCTTAACCTCGCTGTAGGGCATCCACTCGCCGTTGTAGTAGGCTATGTAGTCGGACATTCGCTCCCTCCCGGTATATGCGTTCGTCCACGGATTATATCCCATAGTGCGAGGGCTGGACGGTGTCCGGATACAAACTGCTTTTACTTGACCTCGACGGCACCCTGCTCGGCAGAGACGGGCGCATTTCGCCGCGTGTCGCGGACGCAGTCCGGTGGGCATCTGGAAAGCTCACGGTGAGCATCGCCACGGGCCGGGAGATAGAAGACGTACGGCGCTTCGCGAGCGAGTTCGGGCTAACGGCC
>CAUZNX010000208.1:0-3977 GCA_963580905.1 Dehalococcoidia bacterium
CGATAGCGTCCTGGATCGACTCGGTGGCCTTGAATTCCACCGTCACATCGTCCGATCGCAGCTTGCCAGCGGCGTGTATTTTCGCCGTGCCCTCTTCGGTGACCTTCAGGCAGTCGGGGTGGTTCGGCTCTCCAGGGTGGCCCATGGACTGCGCGAGGTCGTTGGGGCCCCCGGCAAAGACCTCCAGCCCTGGAACCGTGAGTATTTCGTCCAAGTTGTTGTACGCGGTAATATTCTCGATCTGCGGCATCACGAGCATGTTCTCGTTGGTGTCGCGCATGCGAGTGCCGGGATCGCCATCGAGCCCATAGCGCATGATGCGCGGGCTGGTGAAGCTCCTGCGTCCGATGGGCGCGAAGAAACAGGCCTGGACGAGCGCCTCGGCTTGCTCTTTGCTCTCGACATCGGGAACTGTGATCACCTGGACGCCCCGGTCGATGTAGTTCAGTATGTTGCTGGGAATCTGATCCGGCACCCTCATCGACGGCGTAACACCCCAGCCATCGCACATTCGGCAAAAGCGGTCGATGGTTTCAGGTGACGTGGGCGAGTGTTGCCCATCAAAGTTGACGTAGTCCAGGCCCATCCGCCCGGCAACCTCGATCAGTTCGTCGGCGTAGAAGCTCAGGGATAGGCCCAGGGCCTTTTCGCCTCGGCGCATCCTCTCGATGACCTTGTTTCCTGCCACGGTGCCCTCCTTGATTTCCGCCGACTTGGCGCTCGGTGCCGCCAAACATAGCGCAAGTACAGGCCCATGCGCAATCGTGTCACGGATGGAACAGATTCACGGGCCTAGAGGATCGGGGTAATCAACTACGGAGGTACAGCGAGGCAAGGTCCCAGGTCGAGGTGTAATCGAGGAGAATCGGCAGAACAAGTTGGGGCAGGTCGCCTAACGCCTGCCGATTTCGACAACAGGTCCGCCCTTGATGGAAATCGTTTCGTTCGAACTGGTAGTGGTCGCCGGCAGGAACAGCGCAAGAAAGAGGAGGAGTCCAACGCCTCCCGCGATGGAGCTCATCCCGAAGGCTCGCCACCCAACCGTGGAAGCCTGGTGATAGAGCACGAGGCCTCCTGCGATTAGCGCGGGTCCCAGGACCAGCGCCGCAACAAAAACAATTCCGCTCAGTTCAATACTGACGTCCAACAACACACTCCTAGGGCCCGTATCCCGAAGCCTTCGATTCGATGATAACGCCTAATACAGCTTCGACCGAATCGGGAGGACGGCCCAACCGGCATCGGCAAAAAGGACTAGTCTGGCGAAGTTGGGCACGGTGCGGCCAGCTTTGACTTCACTACCACGAATTGCTACCTTTGGAGGGGCATCCGAATCCACATTCCAACCCATAGAGGCAACCTTGACAGAACCCTCCACGACCGTCGATCTCAGCACCCTGGTGTCACTCTGCAAGCGCAGGGGTTTCATCTTTCAGAGCAGCGAAATCTACGGCGGACTCGCGTCCACCTGGGACTACGGGCCCCTGGGCGTCGAGCTCAAGAACAACATCAAAAACGCCTGGTGGAAGGCCATGGTGTGGGGTCGCGCAGACATGGTCGGACTCGACGCTGCCATCCTGATGCACACCGACGTGTGGAAGGCCTCTGGCCACGCCGAACGCTTCAACGACCCGCTTGTTGAGTGCAAGGAGTGCAATTCACGCTTTCGCGCTGACGAACTCGACGAGCAAATATGCTCCAACTGTGGCGGCGAACTCTCAGAGCCTCGCGAGTTCAACCAGATGCTCCAAACACACCTGGGCCCGGTACAGGACGACACCAGTCTCACCTACCTGCGGCCCGAGACCGCTCAGGGCATTTTTGTCAATTTCGGCAACGTGCTCACGGCGACTCGCCGCAAGCTCCCTTTCGGCATCGCCCAGATCGGCAAGTCCTTCCGTAACGAGATCACAACCGGCTCCTTCACATTCCGGACCCGCGAATTCGAGATCATGGAGCTGGAATTCTTCGTCAGGCCCGGAGAGGACGACGAGTGGCACGAACGCTGGGTTACGGACTGCATGGCCTGGTACACCGGCCTGGGCATGAACGCGGAGCGACTGCAGCTCCGCGTTCACGACCCCAAGGAATTGGCACACTACGCCAAGGCCACCACCGACATCGAGTACCAATACCCCTGGGGCTGGGGTGAGATGCAGGGAATTGCCAACCGCACGGACTACGACCTCAAGGCCCACTCGGAGGCCAGCGGCGAGTCTCTCACGTTTTTCGATGACGACACCAAGGAGCACATCACCCCGTATGTCATCGAGCCCTCCGCCGGTGTCGACCGGACCGTGCTCGCCTTCCTGGCGGACGCCTACACCGAAGAGGAGACCATCTCCGCGAAGGGCAAAGCGGAAACGCGCGTAGTGCTCAAGATCCATCCAGACTTGGCCCCGATCAAGGTCGCAATCCTCCCCCTGAGCCGCAACGAAAAACTCGTGCCTCTGGCAAGGAAGGTCCACCAATCGGTGCAAAGCTCCGGCGTTATGGGCGGCCTCGTCCAGTACGACGACGCCCAGGGCATCGGCCGTCGCTACCGACGCCAGGACGAAGTCGGCACGCCACTGTGCGTCACCGTAGACTTCGACTCCCTGGACGACGATGCGGTAACCATCCGCGAGCGAGACACAATGGCCCAGGAGCGAGTCAAAATCGACGACCTCGTCGACGAGCTCAAGAAGCGCCTAAACGGCTGAACCCGCTTGGCGTTCACGATGGTAGGTAGTCCCCCGCATATCGCGAGGCACCGAGTTTGTGAAGCATCTCGCAGGCCGTTGAATAAGGGGTCTGCAAAGGGGCTGAGCCCCTTTGCCGGGTGCGCGAGGGTGTCCCTCGCAATACATATCTTTTTTTCTTTTTTGAAGAGGGGCGGGGTAAGACCGGCCTACCAACATGCGCATATTACACTTCAGCGACGTACACATAGGCGTAGAAAACTACGGTCGGCCAGACCCCGAGACCGGCCTGTCCACCCGACTCGCCGACTTCCTCGACACCCTGGATGAGGTCGTCGACTACGCGCTGGAGAACAAGGTCGACCTGGCACTGTTCTGCGGTGACGCATACAAGAGCCGCGACCCCAGCCAGACACACCAGCGCGAGTTCGCCAAGCGCATCGCGAAGCTCTCCAATGCCGGGATCCCCGTGTTCATGGTCGTCGGGAACCACGACATGCCCTTCACAGCCTCTCGCGCCAACGCGCTAGAGATTTTCCGCACGCTGGACGTTAGCAACGTCACCACTGGCGACACCCTGGACGTGTTCCGCGTGGAGACGCCAGCAGGCCCCATACAGGTACTCGCCGTGCCCTGGATTCGGCGCAGCACATTCCTGTCCCGTGACAACACCCGAGGCATGACACCGGACCAGCTAAACGACGCCATTCAGAGCGCGATGACCGATCTGATCCGCGGCAAGGCCGAATCCCTGGACCCCGCAATCCCGGCCGTCCTGGCGGGGCACGTCTCCGTTAGCCAGGCGCGTACCAGTTCCGAGCAGACCATGATGCTTGGGCGCGATCATGTCCTATTGATGAGCGCCGTCGCCCTGCCTCAACTGGACTACGTTGCCCTGGGTCACATTCACAGTCGACAGGAGCTTGAGACATCCCCGCCTGTCATCTACTCCGGCAGTCTGCAACGAGTGGACTTCGGCGAGGAGAAGGACGACAAGGGGTTCTACATAGTGGACATCGATACCACGGCACCACAGGGACAACGTGTCGCAAAATATGCTTTCCATGAGGTCGCCGCAAGGAACTTTCTCACCGTATCCGTCGACATACCTCGGGGTGACCTCGACCCAACAGCGACGGTCATCGCCGCCATCAACCGCCTCTATTTCGAGGAAGCCGTTGTGCGTGTCATGATCACGGTTCCCGCCGATCTTGATGGCCTGCTTCGGGACACCGACATCCGCCGCGCCCTGGACGGGGCCCACTATATCGCGGCGATATCCAGGGAGGTCGCGGG
>CAUZNX010000209.1:0-3951 GCA_963580905.1 Dehalococcoidia bacterium
CTGGAAGTGCCCATCCAGATGACGGGGTCCTACGTCGCCCCGGACTCGGTTGAGGCTACGCTGGCGATGGACCTGCTGTTCATAACCATTGAGACTGAGTACGTGAGCCTCGGTGACACCCAGTACGTGATGGATCCGTTGTCTGGCGAGTGGCAGGTTACCGTCGATGCGGGCGGAACGATAATCGACCCTGCATCGTTTGTTATACAGGAGGCTTCCGGGCTGCGCGACCTTGTCCTATCGGGACTGGAAGTGCTGGACGGCGTCGATACCTACCGACTAACTGCGACCTCCGTCGACGGCGCATTTGGTGGCGTGGCAGGCGAATTCGCGCTGATCATCTGGGTCCGGACAAGCGACGGCCTGGTAGCCAAGATAGTGGCGGAGGGCGAGGCTGAACTCGGGCTTATCGGCGGGGATCTCCTGGGCGATATCGGCCAGGCATCGGCAATGATGACCATCACGCTGGCACTATCCGGGTTCGGCGAGGACATCATAATCGAGCCGCCTGTGGCAGCCCAGGCACCTTCACCGACAGCCACTGCCGGGCCGGCCGCGACATCGACGGCGGCCACCGGACCTCCGCCCTCGCAGGCGGTCGACGACGCCGACGCGTTGCTAGCTAGAATCAATGCAACGATGGAGGCGGTCGAGGCGCTTCACTTCACGGGCGAAGTGGCAATCAAGGAAAGCCCCGACGCCGAGTCCGCGCTGCTGTCCATCACGTTCGAAGGTGACAGCGCCCAGAGCGGCGACACCTCCATGATCATGAACATGGGGGTAGACCTGGGCGGGTTCGCAGCGAATTTTGCGTTCGAGACCCGCGAGGTGGGCGGGGTGATCTACGACCGGAATCCCCTGACAAACGAGTGGCAGATCACGGACGAATCCAGTGCTCCCCTTTCATCGGAGCTGACCGGTCCGGGTGCGTTCGATAATGTGCAGCTCGACGGGATGTCGGTAGTGTTTGCCGACCTGGATGGGCTCGCAGTGTACCGGATCTCCGGTACGGTCCCGGACGAGCCGGATGTCGAAACGATGGTGCTGTGGGTGGGGACAGAGGATCTGCTGGTCCGACGGTTCGAGGTTGTGGGCCGTATGGCGGCCGCCGAGCTGGAGGGCCTTGTCGCCGGAGATGCAGGCGAGCTATCGATGTCCTCGATCATCACGTTCAGCGAGTTCGGAGAGCCGAAAGTGATCGAAGCGCCCAACGTCGACTAGCCTCAATGGAGGCGACTGACTTTGTCGCGCGCGAGCATGCGACTCCGCCTGAGGAGGGACAATCATGTCCACCGTCAAGACGCAGATCGCCCAAGAGAGGGTCGCAGCGTTTCTAACGGAGTCCCTTGGCGGCCCCATCTCCAAACTGGCTCCTCTACCGGGCGGCGAGTCGTCTCAGGCTTTTGGGTTTCTCGCTAATGGCCATCACTATGTGATTCGTGTTAGCGGCAACTCTAGTAGTTTTGAGATGGACCGCTACGCCTACCATCACTTTTCTTCCGCCGAGATTCCGATCCCGGAAATAGTTCAAACTGGAAATTTCGACGACACCCTTCACTACGCGATTTCTCGCAAGCTCCATGGCAAATTGCTCGATGAATTGTCAGACGAAGAACATGGGAAAACGCTTCCGAGCCTGATTGAAACGATGGACTCGATTCATCAAATCGATGTGCGCAGCCAAGGCAAGTACGGGAATTGGGACAAGAACGGCGAAGCGCACCTCGATAGCTGGGAACAGTACGTGCTGTCGATAAAGGACAGCGTGCCTTACGGCACCGACTGGACATCGTTGTTCGAGACCTCAAGCATGGAGCCGGCCCTGCTCGACAGGGTCTGCGGTCGAATACCAGAACTCGTGGCGTACTGTCCCGAGGACATCTCCCTGATCCACGGCGACTTCGGCTTTGACAACGTGCTCGCAGATGACGGCCTAGTTACCGCCGTCCTCGATTGGGGAGGTTCGAAATACGGGGACTTCCTCTACGACGTAGCCTGGTTGATCTTTGGGTCAGATCGGTACGACGCAGATACGTTCAGAAGACATTACGATAGCCTCGACACGCCTATCCCACACTTTCGGGAGAGAGTGTTCTGCTACCAAAGTCACATAGGCCTGGGGATAACGGGTTTCTTTGCCGCGACCCAGCAACCGAAGAAATTTACTCGAGCGCGGGATAGACTCACGTGCCTCTTGGATACAGGGCCGTAGTTGCGGATGCGTAGTAGTCTGAAGAACCTAGCCGCCGATGTGGTACATCTCGACTTTGCGCTGTGGCTCGGTCATTGAGCTGCGTTCTTCTGAGTAGCGGTCGTCTCGTGCGCCCCACATGCCTCCGATAATCGCCGCTAGCTCCTCGTCGGTTGCCCCACTCCGCAACGGGCCTCGCAAATCGGTGCCCTTGCTTGCGAACAGGCAGGTGTAGACGGATCCTTCCGGTGACAGCCTCAGACGGGTGCAGTCCCCGCAGAATGGCTGTGTGACGGAGGCGATGACGCCGATCTCGCCGCCGCCATCGCGATACCGGTATCGCATCGCGACCTCGCCCCGATAACTTCGCTCGAAGGGCTCCAGCGGCATCTCTGCGTCGATCATCGACACGATCTCGTCTGCGGGCACAACGTGGTCCAGCCGCCATCCGTTGCGATTGCCTACGTCCATGTACTCGATAAATCGAACGATGTGGCCTCGGTCCTTGAAGTAGCGGGCCAGCTCGACGACCGTGTGGTCGTTGACCCCCTTCTGCACGACTGCGTTGATCTTGATGGGGGTGAGGCCTGCTTTTTCCGCAGCGTCGATACCCTGAAGAACCTTGGCTGTGCCGAAGCCGCGACCGTTCATGCTCCTGAATACCTCGTCGTCGAGGCTGTCCAGGCTAATAGTGACTCTCTGCAGGCCAGCGTCCTTCAGCAGTTGGGCCTTCTGTTCCATCAAGTAGGCATTAGTCGTGAGGGTCAGATCAGCCACGCCGTCAATCTGCGACAGGCTGGCGATCAGAGTCTCGATCTCGGCCCTGACGAGCGGCTCACCACCCGTAATGCGCACCTTGGCAGCGCCGTGCCGGACCAGCATCCGCGTCAAGCGCGAGATTTCCTCGAAGGTGAGCAGTTCCGCCTTGGGGAGGAACTCGTAGCGTTCACCGTATATCTCGGCCGGCATGCAGTAGGTGCAGCGGAAGTTGCACCGGTCGGTGACCGAGATACGCAGGTCTCTAAGGGGTCTTCCGAACGTGTCAGTCAGCACGTGAAGCGATCACTCCTGAGCCCCATGGCCCGCAACTCCTTCACCGCACCCTTAGCAGCCATGCCGCGATGGCTTATCTGGGCCTTTTCCTCGACATTCAACTCGGCCATCGTGCGGCCAAACTCGGGCAGCAGGAACACCGGGTCGTAGCCAAAACCATGGCCGCCGCGCGGCGATTCGGTTATCCGGCCGCGGCACTCGCCATAGAAGAACGTCGGCGCCTGTTCCGGCCGTACCAGCGCTATAACGCAGCGGAACCGTGCCTGGCGCTCGCTCTCGGGTACATTCTCCAGGTTGTGGAGCAGCAGTGCCGCTCGCTCAACTTCGCTCGGACCCTCGCCGCCATATCTGGCCGACCGCACACCCGGCTCGCCGCCCAGGGCCTTGACCTCGAGCCCCGAGTCGTCCGCGAGTGTGACCATCCCGCTCATCGCAGCATAACCCTTCGCCTTCAGGGCAGCATTCTCCTCGAACGTCGATCCCGTCTCCGGCACCTCTTCGTCAATGCCGACATCGGTCAGAGACACGAGCTCAAAGGGCACGCCAGCCAGCATCCCCGTAAACTCCTTGAGCTTGCCGGGGTTACCTGTAGCAACGAGTAGTTTCGCGACGTTGGACACCTGTTCAACCTGCCTGCCAGTCGGTGTGGCATGAGAGGGGCATCGGTGGGCGTGCCCGTTCCGAAACGAGGCTCGGCTGAGTTTGGG
>CAUZNX010000210.1:0-3943 GCA_963580905.1 Dehalococcoidia bacterium
GCAGGCAAAGCCCACCATCATACCCTGGTCCCCGGCGCCGAGGGCATCGACGTCTTCGCCATTACCCTGTACCTCGCCTCTAACCTCCTTCGCCACATCTACGCCGTGGGCGATATCAGGGGACTGCTCGTCGACGGAGACCGATACGCCGCAAGACTTGTAATCGAATCCGAAGTCGGAGTTGTCGTAGCCAGCGTCTTTGATCGTGCTGCGTACGATTTTAGGTATGTCGATGTAGTCGGAGGTGGTGGTGATCTCTCCCATGACCACGACGAGTCCGGTCGTGACGCACACCTCGCAGGCCACACGGGCCGCGGGGTCCTGGGCTAGCAGGGCATCCAAAACCGCGTCGGAGATCTGGTCGCAAAGCTTATCCGGGTGGCCTTCGGTCACCGACTCGGACGTGAATAGAATGAAGGGCCGATCTGTAAAACTGTACGCCACCTTGGGTTCCTCCTCGTATTACTCGGTATTCCCATACTTGAAGGCGGCCCCGCGAAATGCGGAAAACCCACCCCGGGTCACATCACTGCCTCGTTCCCCAAAGACAAGGGGAAGTTTGTGTGTGAGGGTCGCCCTCACACACCCAGCAGAGGGCTTAGGTGCCCACGTCCCAACTGTCCAGGTACGTCTGCTGCTCTGTCGTCAGCGTATCGATTGTGATGCCCATGGCGCGAAGTTTCAGCGCGCCGATCTCCTCATCGATGTCCCTAGGCACCGCGTACACCTTCTTCTCAAGCGTGTGGGCCGTCTGGGCCATATACTCCGCGCACAGGGCCTGGTTAGCGAAAGACATGTCCATTACTGCGGACGGATGTCCCTCGGCTGCGGCCAGATTAATGAGCCGACCCTCGCCAAGCAGGTAGAGCTTACGACCGTCCTGCATCAGATACTCGTCTACCATAGGTCGGACTTCCTGCTTGCCGTCTGCCATCTCCTCAAGCGCCTCGATCTCGATCTCGACGTTGAAGTGGCCACTGTTGGCGATGATCGCGCCAGCCTTCATCACCTCGATGTGGGGGCGAGCAACGGCCTTCATCCCACCGGTGAGCGTGATGAAGATGTCGCCAATCGGGGCTGCCTCTAGCATGGACATCACTCGGTGACCATCCATGGCGGCCTCGAGGGCACGCACGGCGTTGATCTCGGTCACGATGACATTGGCGCCCATACCCTTGGCCCGCATCGCGACGCCCTTACCGCACCAGCCGTACCCGGCGACGACCACAGTCTTGCCAGCCCAGAGCACGTTGGTCGCACGGGTGATACCGTCGAGGGTGCTCTGGCCCGTGCCGTAGCGGTTGTCGAAGAAGTGCTTCGTGTCTGCGTCGTTGACGGCGATGATCGGGTAGCGCAACTTGCCTTCCGCTGCGAGGCTGTTGAGACGGATCACTCCGGTCGTCGTCTCCTCCGTGCCGCCTACAATGCCGTCGAGCATATCCGTCCTGGTCGAATGGAGCGCGGCTACCAGATCGGCGCCATCGTCCATCGTGATGTTGGGCTTGTGGTCCAAGGCGGCGTTGAGGTGCTTGTAGTAGGTCTCGTTGTCCTCGCCGTTGATGGCGTAGGTTGCAATACCGTACTCGTGCACAAGGGCCGCTGCCACGGAGTCCTGGGTGCTCAGGGGGTTGCTCGCGCAGAGCACCACCTCAGCCCCACCATCGCGCATCGCGATTACCAGATTCGCCGTTTCCGACGTGACGTGCAGGCAGGTTGCCATCGTCAGGCCTGCAAGGGGCTTCTCCTTCAGGAATCGCTCCTGAATCAGCTTCACCACGGGCATCTCTCGAGCTGCCCACTCAATGCGTCGGACGCCTTCTGCTGCCAATGATGCGTCTTTTATGTCACTCTTAGTCGTCTCGGTTGCCAAGTTTGCCTCCTAGGGCACTGCGACCTGTCTCGGTCGCCAATGTACTACTCACTCTAACATGCGGGCAGGCCCTTCTATCGGGCTTGCCGTTTCCCATTTCTCAAAAGAGAAGGTTAGTGAGCTGTGTATCTAACCCCGCACCCCTAAGCGTGCGCAGCACCCTGGAATGGGAGCGATTCGTTGTCCTCCAACGGCGTGAATTTTGTCAGGTCGGATAGGGCTCGGAACCTGGCTTCGATCTCGTCGTTTGTCAGCGATGCCGTCCGCTCTAGGCTGAAGCTCTCGACTTGGAAGGAGCCCATGACTGAGCCGGCCATCGCCGCGAGCTTGAAGCCTTCGGCCGAAAGGTCTCCGGTGGCCGCCAGATAGCCCATGAAGCCGCCTGCGAATGAGTCTCCGGCTCCGGTCGGGTCGATCACGCGATCCAAAGGAAAGGCCGGGGCCGAGAAGATGGAGTCGCCGTGGAACAATAGAACGCCGTGGTCACCGCGTTTCGCCACGACCGCGGACGGTCCCATCGCCATGATCGTCCTCGCCGCCTCGACCAGGTTGGAGCGTTTCGTAAAGGTTCGCACCTCGGTTTCGTCTAGGAATAGCACGTCGACTTTCCTGATTATACGTTCGAGGGCCTCCGCGCTAATGTCGATCCACAGGGCCATCGAATCAAGCGCCACGAGCTTTGGCGACTCATCCATCTGCTCCAAAACCGACATCTGCAACTCAGGGGCTATGTTTGCCAGGAACAGGTACGGCGATTTACGCTGCTCGGGGCTCAGTTCCGGGGCGAAGTCCGCAAAGACGTTTAGCTGCGTATCCAGCGTGTCCCGGGTGTTCACGTCCTCGGCGCCGTAGACACCGGACCAGCGAAAGGTCTTTCCAGGGCGACGATCCAGCCCGGAGACATCCACTCCATGATCCTTCAACAGCTCCACGTCGCCGTCTTTAAAGTCCTCCCCCACGACCGCCACGACGCTCACCGGCGCGAAGTAACTACCAGATACCGAGAAGAAAGTCGCGGAGCCTCCCAGGGCATCCTCGCGACTTCCCGCGGGGGTTTTCACAGTGTCGTACGCCACAGAACCTACTACGAGAATTGACAATGCTGCTCCCCTAAGCTTCGGTTCCGAGGCTGGTGGGGAAGCCGCGGTCGATCCACGGGCCGGTTCCGGCCTCGATATTGAACAGATTTTCGGTTTCGAGGCCCATGGCGCTGGCCATCTCGCAGGCTAGCCCGCTCCTGACACCCGCTGCGCAGATAAAGAGCAGCCTCTTGTCAGTTGGCAATTCCTCAATTCGTGCGAGGACATCGTCCACCGGTATGTGCAAGGCCCCTTTAACGTGGCCTCCGTCGTACTCGTCCGTACGTCGCACATCTACTACGACGGTATCGTCGGCGTCATACAGGTCCATCACTTCGTCCAGGGTGACCCTGTAGTATGGCTCGCCCGCTTCCTGTCTCGGCATGATTTCTACCTCCGGCCTACTGATATGTTTGCTGCTGCGCCCGCCTTCGGGACGCGGTTCCCGATGATGGCAGAGAGCCTCTCGCGAGCCTCTTTGCCGATGTATTCTGGATCAGTAATGATCGCGCTCTCCAGGGCGTTGCCACATGTGCAGCTACGCTCGGTCGGCAGCTCCGTAGAGATCTCGTGCATGACCAGTCTAGAGCTTGTAACGGTTCGTCGTAGATTGGCAATGACTAGGTCAGCCGAAACGTCGTCCTCGGTCTGGTGCCAGGTGTCGAAGTCGGTTACCAGGGCCAGGGTCGCGTAGCACATCTCCGCCTCCCGGGCAAGTTTGGCCTCTGGCAGCGCGGTCATGCCGATTATATCGGCCCCGAATGATCTGTATAGCTCCGACTCGGCTCTTGTGGAGAACTGCGGCCCTTCAATAACGACGCAGGTCCCTCCCACGTGGGTCGTGGCCTGTTTTCTCGCGGCATCGGCGAGCGTGGAACTTATCTCCGGGCAGAACGGATCGGAGAATACGATGTGGGCGACGATGCCATTCCCGAAAAATGTGTTCGGGCGGTTGCGGGTCCGGTCGATGATTTGATCCGGTACTAGCATATCC
>CAUZNX010000211.1:0-3942 GCA_963580905.1 Dehalococcoidia bacterium
GATGTCGTCTGGACCAGTGACGAGAAGGTGGTTGCAGTTAGGCCCAGGGCTGAACTCAGGCCTTTCTTCCAGGTCTCAGAATACTGTCAAGAAAAAAGTCTGTCTGGCGACCCCGACCGGATTCGAACCGGCGATCTCTGCCTTGACAGGGCAGTGTGTTAAGCCACTACACCACGGGGCCGCGTCGGCGGCTGGGGGAGAGCGTTACCCATCAGGGTTGTGGTGGGCGGTAATGGATTTGAACCAATGACCTCTGCGATGTCAACGCAGCGCTCTAAACCACTGAGCTAACCGCCCACGGTCGCTCTGCAATTCAGTGTAGCAACTGCCCCCCGTAGGGGTCAAGGAGCCTCAACGGCTCCACGGTGACAACCCGCAACCACTGGTGTAAAGTCGTACACCGTCCCACACACTTCAGACAGGAGCCACGCTCACCTTGAACGACCCAGTATCGATCGGAAAAGATCGCCAGCTATTCCTCGACGACTTCTGGATCGACGACGCCAAGGTCGTGGAGAGGCGGCTGCACCAGCCCGTCCCACGCGAGATTGCCATCGCCTGCGAAAAGCCCTGGGAAGGACGCGGGGTCTGCTACTTGGTCGCCATCCCCGACGGTGAGGGTTACCGCGGCTGGTACCGCTGCGATCCCCCTGGCGGAGCGGTCGATGCCGGCTCGATCACGGCCTACGCCGAAAGCGACGATGGCATCCACTGGGAGAAGCCAGACGTTGGCGCTCTCGAGTTTGAGGGCTCTACTGACAACAACCTGGTGTGGACCGGCCCTGGCATCAACTTCGCACCCTTCCGTGACGAAAACCCCGACGCCCCGGACAACGAGCGCTACAAGTCTATTGTGCGCGACAAGAAGGTGCTACTGGCCCTCGCCTCTCCCGACGGCCTGAACTGGCACAAAATGCAGGAAGAGCCGGTCCTGACCAACGGCCCCTTCGACACTCTCAACATACCGTTCTGGGACACGTGGCGCGGCGAGTACGTCATGTATGTCCGAGGCGTGGCGGGCGGCACTACCCCTGAAAAGCGCGAGCATGACATCTCCATCTGGAAGGAGACCTACCGCTGGATTCGACGCACCACATCCCCGGACTTCATCAACTGGGGCCCTATGGAGATCGTCGACCCCGGCGGTGCCCCATACGAAGACCTGTATACCAATTCGTGCGTGCAGTACGAGCGAGCGCCTAGCACGTATCTGATGTTTCCATCCCGGTTTATCGCCGCACGCAGCCCCGACCCGGACTGGCCCACCCCCGGCCTCAGTGACATCGTGTTCATGTCCAGCCGCGACGGCATAAACTTCGACCGCAGCTTCATGGAGGCCTTCGTGAGGCCTGGGCTCGAATTCAGCAACTGGCACGAGCGCGGGATCTATATGGAGTGTGGAGTCCTGCAGACCTCGCCCGAAGAGATATCGCTCTTCGGCATGGAGCACAAGGACCTGCCGACGATGCGCATACGCCGCTACTCCCTCCGCACCGACGGTTTCGTGTCGATGAATGCAGGCTTTGACGGTGGCGAGTTCACTACGCATCCGATGCTGTTCGAGGGCTCCGAGCTTGAGCTGAACTACTCGACCTCGGCCGTGGGATCGGTTCGCGTCGAAATCCAGGATGCCGATGGCAACGCGCTCCCGGGCTTCGGCTTGGAAGACTGCCCCGAGAAATTCGGCGACGAGATCGAGGGAGTCATGACATGGAAAGGCGGCGCCAGCCTTGGAGACCTTGCCGGCAAACCGGTGAGGCTCCGCGTCGCGCTGAAGGACGCTGACCTGTACGCCTTCCGCTTTCGATAGCACGGAAGCCAGCGACTCGATATAAATACCTTCGTTTCACGGTAGATAAATTGCGGGAAAGGGACTATGCTCCCCCCCCACATATTCGCTGTCAGCGCTTTTCGAGAGGTGGGCAGTGCCCAGCCCTGGCCCAACTAAGCGTGCGCAGCACCAGCACTAGGAGGCGAGTGTGAGACTCATAATGGTTGGTTGCGAGTACGTTGGAACATCATCTCTCATTCAGGAGATCAGCGGTTGGGTCGAGCGGGCCATGGGCGGCAAGATGGGAATCCATGATCATTGGAAGGCCCCCCAGTTGTCCCACGCAGAGCACACAAAGGAAGAGAACGAGGGGTTCCTGGCGCTGAGCCCGAACCTCCGAGAGAGCTTCCAGCGCTATCACATGGAGTACCACCTGTCCCCCAGCTTCTATCATGACGCTGATCACACGATGGTCGGGTTCCACATAGACGAGGCGGTTTACGCTCCCCTGTACTACGGCTATGGGGCTCCAAATGAGTACGGCGATCGAGAGCAGGCTGCCAGGACCACTGAGGCATCGTTACTCGAGATCGCTCGCGACACCGTTCTGATTCTCCTGAAGGCGTCCCCGGAGGTGATCAGGGCTCGCATGAAGGCGGATCCGCATGCGAACGCACTCGTAACGGATGGCGATGTCGAGAAGGTGCTTGCGGCGTTCGAGGACCAGCACACAAGATCGCTGTTGCGGAAAAAGATTGTCATCGACAACACCGACCAGACCGTCGCCGAGTCTCTGGCTGATTTTGTGACACAGATACAGCCGTTCCTTACACACGCTGACCGCTCGCGCATCCTGACTCGCAACCTGCCGGGGTAACAGGCTCTCTTTCGCACCCAGATCGCTAAAGCGGTCTGGGTGCGACGAAGGGGAGTATCCTGGCCGGGTTGTCGACCATGAATTTGTGTATCTGGGTCTCGGTGATCCCGGATTCGAGTAGATAGGGTAGGAAGTGCTCCAGGATAAAGGAGTACCCGAAGCCGCCGTAGTGCTTCAGGTGGACCTTCCAGCAGACATCGTGGGACAGCAGTATCCGGTCCCCGTAGCCCGCCTCCACAAGCGCTGTGATG
The DNA here is from genome assembly GCA_963580905.1 of Dehalococcoidia bacterium. Taxonomy (GTDB): domain Bacteria; phylum Chloroflexota; class Dehalococcoidia; order Lucifugimonadales; family CAJWER01; genus CAJWER01. Next base: position 2,900 of record CAUZNX010000211.1, read on the forward strand.
GCCCTCGCATCCTTGCTCGCGAAAGACTCCCCGAGGTCCTCGGCGCGCCCGATCAGGTCGAACTGGATGTAGACGCCGCGCTTCGCCACCTCAAGTACCAATGGCACCTCGTGCGCCATGAAGTCGGAGTGGCCCATGATGGCCCGCGACTGGTCGCCACCCTCTTCGGTGTACACATCTAGCACCTGGAATCTCTCCTCGCCATCGCCTCCCTTGTGAAACGAAACTGCAGCGCCCGTCATTCGACTTGCGCGAGCCGCCGCCCGAACGCTCTTGATGTCGTTGGCGGTCACTGGGCTACCCTGTACTCCAATTTCGCCGATGATGCCCGAGCGAATTCCCGTATCTCTAACCCCAGTAGTCACATCCCGGACGATCTCGGAGGTCAGGTCCTTCACGCTTCGCGAGTCCATGTCGAGGGGGTGAAAGACCTTCTGGTAGTGGCCGGTGCCCATGATGATGTTGAGCCCGGTGGTCCTCGAAACCCGCAGTAGCGCCTCGGGATCGCGCTTGAAGCCGATGCTTGTCACATCGACGATCGTTGAGCCACCCCGGTTCTTGAACTCCATCACTTCCTTGCCCGCCAACGCCTCGTCAGACAGGACGTAATTGTCAGCGATGGGGGCCTCGCGTCGAGCTAGATGCAGGTTCCCGAAGTCTACCTTGGCTTCCCACAGGGCTAGCTCGGTCGCCGGGAAGTCCTCGGAGGTTAATAGCGGCTGGGACCGACCCTCCACGGGCACCATCTTGAGGTGGGGCAGGTGGTTCTGTCGCAGGTCCAGGAACAGGTGCTCGTGCATCAGCGTTTGACCGAGCGTAGCCGGGTCGATCGCGCCCGCGACTGTGATCACCTTGCCCGACATGTCTAGGATAGCCGCTGTCTGTTCGGTGGTCACTCTGCCCGCCTCCTGCATCGAATTAACCGGATTCAGGGATCATAGGTTGGTCTGTTGGAACGGTCAAGACTCGGCCACGGACGTTGCTGTGCTATCTTTGGGCCAGGCCTCGCATTTTATGACATGAACGCTCGGCTGGAGTGATCG
>CAUZNX010000212.1:0-3935 GCA_963580905.1 Dehalococcoidia bacterium
GGTAGTCGATTTCGCCCTCGGAAAGCGGAACGCGAATGAATATGGAGTGTCGGTTCTCGGGGATGTGGACCCTGTGTAGGTTCTTGCAGTGCCAGTAGCCGGCCCTTGGGGCGAGGGCGACGATGGCATCCTCGGGGGTCTCCTCGGGCTCGTCGTAGTTCCAGAAGATATTACCGAGGTCCGGGTTGGCCAACACGTGAGGACTATCGACAAGGTCGAGCAGGTGCAGAGCCGACCAGCTGTTGTCGGCGATCGAATGCTGGTGCACCTCTACGGTCAACTTCAAGCCGAGTTCCCCCGCCCTATCCCCGGCCTCGCGTAGTACGGACGCGGTCCGTTCAAAGTCGTCCGGAGACGCCATCCTTGAGGAGCCCTGCGAAACGTAATCCCCGATAAAGGAGCCGGGCAGGTCGGGGTCCCTTGGGGGCGTGCCCACTGTCGTATTGACAATGTCTGCGCCGACCCAGTGTGCGGCCTCGACCGCCATCATCAGGCTCTCTCGGTTCTGCGTCGCGTTCCTCGGGTTGGTGGCTCCGCCACCACCTCGGAGCACTACACAAGGTGTGCCGTAGGATTCGAACTCCTCGCGAATCTCACGAACCTGCGATTCCGTGGCTGACGCACCGCCAAGCATATCCACGCCAAGTTCAATTCCATCGAAGCCAATTTTCTGGACCCTCGGGTACAGTTTTGCCCTCACTAAACGGTCTGGGAGAGCGCGTGAATTACCCTTGTACGGATAAAAGATACTGCGGCGAAACGCATATGCGATCTTCATCGGTGCTCCTTGACGCGATTTCCCAACGCGAATCACGCCCCTTCGGTGACGAGTCCGGCAATGTGATCGCCTATAGCCAGACATGATGTCGCGCCTGGCGAGGGTGCGTTTAGGACATGGACTGAATTACGCGTACGAACGATGCTGAAGTCCTGAAGCAGCTTTCCCCTGCGATCCACAGCCTGCGCCCGAACACCTGCGCCGGGCGCGGAAAGGTCCTCCATGCGAATGTCCGGCACCAGAGCCTGCAGTGAGCGGAGAAAAGCACCTTTTGCAAACGACCGGTATTGCTCCTTGAGGCCGACAGCCCAGTGCTCCCGCGCCATCCGCCAAAATCCCAGGAACCTCAGTGCCCCGAGCATGTCCCGCAGATCGACGTCGGTCTTGCGGTAACCTTCCCTGGCAAGGGCCATGACTGCGTTAGGTCCGGCTTCCACGCCGCCGGTTATCCTCTTGGTGAAATGGACACCCAGAAATGGCATTTTCGGATCGGGCACCGGATACAACAAACCGTTGATCAGTCCGGCACTTTCATGCCCAAGCGTAAAATACTCACCGCGAAATGGCACGATTCGGATGTCGATGTCGAGCCCCATCGCCCTTGCAACGCTATCGGCGTGAAGACCCGCGCAGTTGACGAGGCTCTTCGCAGTCGCTTCGCCCTCGCTGGTCTCGATCACGACACGGCCGTCACTCTCAGAGATCCGCAGAACCTCAACGCCGGTAAGTACCCGGCCACCGCTCGTCTCGATTTCGCCAGCCAGCGCGCGACTGACGTCCATGTAGTCGATGATGCCGGTATTTGGTGAGTGGACTGCGGCAACACCCGCCGCGTTGGGCTCCAGCTCCCGCAGCTCCTCGACGCCAACCATCTTGAGCCCCAGTACACCATTGGCCGAGCCCCTCCGGTGCAATTCCTGTAACCGGGGCAACTCTGACTCGTTGGTAGCGACAATGAGCTTGCCGCACATCTGATAGCGGATGCCACGCTCATCACAGAACCGGCGCAGCATTGTGGACCCGGCCCAACAGAAATCCGCCTTCTTGGAGCCTGGCGGATAGTAGATCCCCGCGTGGATTACACCACTGTTGTGGCCGGTTTGGTGCTGCGCCACACCGGATTCCTTCTCCAATACGGCAACCGTTTTGCCCGGGTTATCTCTACCCAGAGCCATCGCGGTCGCGAGGCCGATGATGCCACCACCGACGATCACAAAATCGAAGTTTCCAAGCGACATCTATTGCCCTCGTCGTGTGCTCTGGGGCCGCTGGTCCGACCCAGCGAGATTGTAGCACGACAAAGCCTCATCAAATCGATGCGGAGAACGATAGACAGCATCCTTCACCACAAGTATCATTGGGTCTCGACGACACGAACGGGGCCCCGAATTCAACGTGTTCTTCAGCACGCTGCTGGGGACAATAAGATCGCCTCAAGGAGGAGAGAGTATGGACCGAAAAGAGCTGGAACGGATAATTGTAGGACCGATCGCAACGGTGCCGACGCCTTTTGACGACGACTACGAGGTCGACTACGGACGGATGTCCGAGCTTACCAAGCGCTGGGTCTCTGAAGGTCTGGTCAAGGGCAAGGCCGTGATCAAGGTCGCTGCGGCCATGGGTGAAGGCCCAATGCTGAGTGACGAGGAGTGGCCAGCCCTGCTCAGGACCGTGGTTCGGGCCGCCGACGACAAAGCCGCCATCGTTTGCGGGCTTCACTACAAGGACACTAAGAGGACGATCGAAGACGCCAAGCGTGCCGAGGCCCTGGGCGCCCATGCCCTCCAGGTCTGCCCGCCGATCTTCAATCTGCCGAGCCAGGATGACCTGCTCGACTACTACAACGATCTTTCGAACGCCATCGACATCGGCATCATGGTTTATCACACGCACTGGATGTCTGGCGGTCTCATCGACGTTGACACGATCATGAAGTTCAAGGATATCTCCAACATCGTCTCTCTGAAGTGGAGCAACCCTGAGGGAGTTGACTACGACGAGATGGCAAAGTTCTCGAGTTTTTTGAACATCATCGACAACGGCGGGGACGTTATTCGCTGCCACCAGCTCGGCGGACGCGGTTACATCAACCTCACCGCAGAGTCCTACCCGGCCCACGACTTGAAGGTGTGGGATCTCATCGAGAACAAGAAGTACGACGAAGCTAGGGCGCTGATGGACTCTGTGGACGCGCCACTCCGAGACTTCTACAACAAGATCTCCGCCCGGTCCGGTGGCCAGGGCAGGCTAAAGAAGGGTCTCATGGCGCTCATGGGCCAGCCAGTCGGCTCGTCCCGCCCGCCGTCCAAGCCGATGAACGACGAGGAGATGGACGGACTCCGAGAGGTCTTGGAGCGCATCGGCTGGCCAGTAGCATCAAGGGCAGAGGTTGCGGCAGCCAGGTAGAACCCTCGCCAACACACATTCGGGAGATACGGCGGCAGCGCAGGCATCGGGCTTGCTCTGCCGCCGTCGCCACTTAAAGCACTAAGGAGAAAATATGCTGACCGCCGATCAGGCAAAGGACTGGTTCAAAGGGGTAACCGTCCCCCTTGCAACGATATTCCACAAGGACGGATCGCTGGACCTTGAATCTACGGCCTCCAACGTGCAATGGCTTGTGGACCAGGGTGCACGCCAGGGCAATACGATTTTGTTGACTGCGGGTTCCGGTGGTGACTTCACATCGCTCAATACCGAGGAGCGCAAGCAGGTCATCGGGGCCGTGGCGAAGATCGCCGCGGGCAAAATTCCCACCATCGCCAGCGTCCAAAGCACGGACATCCGCGTCACTATCGAGCTGTCCCAGTTCTGCGAAGAGGTGGGCATTGACGCGGTCCAGATGTCCGGCGCCTACTACTACGACGGCAGGCCTGAGGACGTAGTCGACTGGGTTGAGGAGGTTGCGCGCCACACCAAGGTCGGATTCGCAGCGTACAGCCACTGGTATAGCGGCTCTAAGTACGATCTGCCAATCGACGTGGTCGAGCGACTACTAGACCTACCCAACACCATCGCGGTCAAGTGGGCCTCGCCGGTCATCGAGAGTTTCATCGAAGGCGTGCAGAAGTTCGAGCCTCGAGTGGCAGTCATCGACAACGGCCCCATCCCGATCTTCGGGCACATCCTCGGATGCACGTCGTTCATCAGCCACGTC
>CAUZNX010000213.1:0-3910 GCA_963580905.1 Dehalococcoidia bacterium
GCGTGGGGGTGATATGAGAGGCCGGTGGCGAGCCCGACCGCGCCCTGCTCCATGGCCTCCTCCACAAGTCGGAGGGCGTGCTTCATGCGGTCGCCGGTCATCGGCACGTCCTGGAAGCCGCATGTCTCGAGCCTGATAGCGCCGTGGGCGACCAGGTATGCAGTGTTGATTGCTGTTTTGTTGTGATAGTGGGACCTGAAGGCGGCGACGCTGCTCATATCGAGCCCGGTCGGCGCACGTCCCAGGATACCGGCCAGGTATCGCCGGTAGGTCTCGTAGTTGTCTGCCGATAGAGGGGCGTATGACAGCCCGTCCTGTCCCAGTATCTCCGTCGTGACGCCCTGTCGGATCGCCTGGGCATGCTGCGGGTTGGTAAGCAGCGATGCGTCCGAGTGCGTGTGGCTATCGATAAAGCCTGGAGAAACGGTTAGACCCGACGCGTCGATTACCCGCGCCGTCTCGGCCTGCGATAGATCCCCTATCGCCTCGATTTTGCCGTCTAGGATACCGACATCGGCAGGGTATCCTGGCTTGCCGGAGCCGTCGACTACGATCCCTCTGGTGATCACCACGTCGAACATGCACGGACCTCCCTGTGAACAATCTGATAGCAGCAAACAGCTAGATTATGGCGGTCAGGGGCCAGGTATGCAACGGGTAGTGCGGTCGCTAGGCGCGTTCGTAGACGGAGACGTGGTTGGTGCTGGCTGCTGTGAAGGGCTGGCGATCCCATCCGCCCCAGCGATCGCGCAGTGTGAGCCCGGCGAGCCTGGCCATCAGGTCCAATTCGGAGGGCCAGGCGTAGCGTAGCTGCACCGGATACATCTCGATGCCGTCGTCGGTGAAGTGGATGTGCTGTGTGGTCGCCACCTGGGCTACGGGATCGTGGTTGGTCACGTCGATTCTGACCTCATCGGTGTCCAAGGGCCCCACGTCGATGTTGTTGCCACGAACGAATCTCGTCTGGTCAGGGACGAACGACTCGATTACGAACACGCCGTCCTCAGCCAGGTGGTCGGCTACGCGCTGGAAACAGGCGACCTGGGCCTCCTGGGTGAGCAGGGCGTAGATTGCGTTGAAAATGACGAATATCAGCGAGAATTCGGTGTCCAGCTCGAACTCGGAGAAGTCCCCTATGGTGACGGGGATGTCTGCCCCGCCGTCCTTCTCGCGGAGTTGCTCTACCATGGCCTCTGAGGCGTCGATGCCTTGCACAAGTGTGCCAGTGGCGGCAAGTGGTAGTGCGATACGGCCTGTGCCTATGCCTAGCTCCAGCGCGGGGCCATCAGCGGCTAGGGCGGCCAGCACGTCTACCATCGGGCCGGTCACGTCGGGTGCGAACAGCGAGGTATGGTTTTCGTCGTAGACGCTGGCGATGCGATCGCCGTATGTGGCTGGGCCGTAGCTGTCCATTTCCTTTGCGCTAGACCTCTTCCGAAAAAGAAAAAAGAGGAGAAAAGAAATTTATATTTCTGAGGGACACCCTCAGGCTCCCGGCATAGGGGCTGTGCCCCTCTGCACACCCCCGCTAAGACTGGCAGGTCTGTGGCGCGATCTCAACCTGTGGTGTGCGCGTCGAGGCGCGGCATGGGGGCTGTGCCCCTCTACCGCGGCTCGATGGCCGTACAGAACCCCGCCTCACTCAGCGTGCGCAGCACTTATTTGGATTTGGCTGGGTCTACTATGTGGAGTCGGAGGTCTCGGAGTTGCTCGTCTTCCACGTAGTCGGGGGCCTCGAATAGTGGGTCTGTGGCATTCTGGGTCTTGGGGAATGCGATCACGTCCCGGATGTTGTCGGTGCCAAGTAGGAGCATTAGCAGCCGGTCAATACCGGGGGCGATGCCGCCGTGGGGCGGTGCTCCATACTCCAGCGCGTCGAGTAGCTGCTTAAAACGCTGATCGATTTCCTCGTCTGTGTAACCGAGGACCTTGAATATTCTCTCTTGGAGGGCGCGCTGGTGGACTCGGATGCTACCGCTGGCGCACTCTAGCCCGTTGCAAACAACGTCGTATAGTGCCCCGTGTACTCTTCCGGGATCGGACTCCAGGTACTGGATATCCTCCTCGAAAGGCATTGAGAAGGCATGGTGCATCGCGTCCCATCGGCCCGTGTCTTCGTTCCGCTCGAACAGCGGGAAGTCAACGACAAAGGCAAAGGCGAGCATGTCGGGGTCCGCGAGGTCGAGGCGACGACCCATCTCGTTTCGCAGGGCGCCCAGAGCCACGTTCGTCGACTTGAACGGACCGGCCACGATGAGTATCAGGTCTCCAGCGGAAGCGCCGGTGGCTCGTGCGATCGCTTTGACTTCGTCCAGTGATAGGAACTTTGCCGCCGGTGATTTATATTGGCCCTCGGCGAGATCGTCGATCGATCCGGCGTCCTCGCTCAGGGCGATGTACACGAGACCTCTCGCGCCTCTAGATTTTGTGAAATCGACCAGCTCGTCTAGCTGCCGTCGAGGGTAGCCGCCCGCGCCGGGCACGCTGAACCCCTTTACTATGCCACCGTCGTCGACCGCCGAGCTGAATACCTTGAACTCTGCGGTCGCGGCGATCTTCGACAGATCGGACATCTCGAGACCGAACCTCAGGTCCGGTTTGTCGGTGGCGAAGCGGTCCATCGCCTCCTGGTAGGTGAGCCTGGGGAACGGCTTCATCAGGCGTTTGTCGGGCAGCAGCGTCTCTATCATCGACGTGTATAGCTGCTCGGTCAGCTCCAGCACGTCATCCTGCTCCACGAAGCTCATCTCCAGGTCGAGCTGCGTGAATTCAGGGACGCGGTCCGCTCGCGGGTCTTCGTCGCGAAAGCAGCGGGCTATCTGATAGTACTTGTCCACCCCGGCCACCATTAGCAGCTGCTTGAGCTGCTGGGGCGACTGGGGGAGCGCGTAGAATTTGCCGGGCTGCAGCCGGGAGGGCACCAGGTAGTCGCGAGCCCCCTCAGGGGTGCTCTTGATCAGGATAGGGGTCTCGATCTCCAGGAAGTCTAGATCATCCAGGAAGTTGCGAATGAACTTGACGACCTTGTGACGTAGGATCAAAATGTCGCGCATTTTGGGTCGTCGCAGGTCCACGTAGCGGTACTTTAACCGCACCAACTCGTCGACGTCGACATCGTCCGTGACCTCGAAGGGTGGGGTCTTCGATTCATTCAGGACAAGTGCCGATTCGACGGCGACCTCTACGTGGCCTGTGGGCAGATCCGGGTTTTCGGTACCCTCAGGGCGAGCCCCTACGGTCCCCGTTACCTGGATGACCCATTCGCTTCTCAGCCGCTCTGCGATGGCATGGGCATCGGGGGCCTCCGCGGGATTGAAAACGACCTGGACTACACCCTCTCGGTCGCGCAGGTCGATGAATACGAGACCGCCGTGATCTCGCCAGCGGTGCACCCAGCCCGATAGGACTACCTTTTCACCAAGGTTGTCCTGCCTCACATCGCCACAGTTGATTGTCCTGAACAAGTCTGTCTCCTCATTCGTCGCGAATAGTAGGTTCTTCCGCTCTGGTCGCTGCCCCCAACCTCAGAAAGAAAAGGGGGAATTATGTTTATGTGAGGGACACCCTCACACTCCCAGCATAGGGGCGGTGCCCCTCTGCACACCCCCGGTAGACTCGGACGTACACAGCGTGCGTAGCACCCGCAGATTATAGTGCAGGGTGCTTGGCTCGGTACAGTGCGCCTGGCCCCGACATGAAAATGCCCCCTCGGTTGGGAGGGGGCATTTCATCGCGAAACTGTCGTCTTGCCTATTGGCTATATGACGACGTTGCCGCGTTTTTTGTCCAGATTGACGAAGGTCTCGGTCCGTCTCACGCCGGGGACGGTACCGACCTTGGCTCGCAGGAATATGCCGAGTGCCTCCGCGGATGGGAGCGTCGCCCAGGCGAATATGTCGTATGACCCGGT
>CAUZNX010000214.1:0-3903 GCA_963580905.1 Dehalococcoidia bacterium
ACACCACCTTCGCGGGGTTTGACGCCGATCGAGGAAAGTATTTCGCATACCTCAATGTGGTGACCGAAGGGCAAAGCACGTTTACCTTCACCGAGACCCACACATTCGAGAACTGGCCAGCTCCTGTGTCCGTCACGGGTCCGGAACTGGGCGGCGACGCTGATAGTGGTGGCGTCATGACGGGTTATGCCCGATGGCCGGGAGCAGACGCCCATTCCATGTTCCAGGACTACCGCCCCGCGGGCACGGGCCCCCGAGTGATCCGGATGCTCACAAGCCGCGACGGGCGTTCGTGGCGTGCGCAACACGACAATTTTCTAGTTGACACGGACGCCTTTGAGGCCGCGAGCGGCTACTTCTGCGCTGATGGTCTGGTAGGCCTCCGGCCCGGCGAGCTATCTCTCCTGATAACACCAGCGAGGTGGACGCCGCCCGACTCTGCGGCTCCGGTCGCCGCCCGCCCGAGTGAGTCGAACCGCGTATACTATGCCCTGACCTGGCGGCAAGATGGGTTGATGTCGTTGGAGGCTGAGACGATAGGGGAGTGCCAGACGAGACCTTTCACCTTCGACGGCGAGAGTCTACGGATCAACTCCTCGGCGAGGGCCGGAGGTGCGCTCAGGTTCGAATTGCTGGACGCTTCCGGACCTGAAAGCGCCAAGGTTAGAGCCGTGGAGGGCCGAAGGTTTGCAGACTGTGACCCGGTCGTCGGTGATCATCTGGACCACACGGTCACCTGGGGAGGTCAGTCCGACCTGTCGGCCTGGTCTGGAAGGCCAGTGAGAGTGGGCATTAGTATGCGCCTGGCCCACCTCTACTCACTCAGATTCCATAGTGAAGTGCGCTCGCTCACTGATGGGGTTGTGGCATGGGGCTAGGAACGCCAACCAACGTCGAGTGGACGCCGTTTACGGTGCAGGACTCCGGCGGGCCCATCGGGTGCAACTATTGTCGCAAACCCGACTCCGGCGCGGTCAGGTCCCTCGCAATCATGCCTACCTATAGTTGGGCAGTTCGTGTCGATTTGGAGCCGGAGGTCCGGACCAACATCATGATGAAGTGGATCGACGCGCTGACCCTTGCCGGCGCTGGCGTGGTGCTGATGGATGGGGTCGACGACCTTTGGACCCTGGCGAAGTGGGCGCAGAGCGGCAAAGATGGGTTCGCCTGGCTTACGCGCCGAATCGGAGCCGTGATGGAAGAGTCCGTCCGGAGAGGGTATGGGTCACCCGACAAGGTATTCGTCATGGGCAGTTCCCGTCACGGCTATGCGAGTTTGCACGCTCTGGCGAATCTGCCTCAGCTGGCAGGGGCAGTCGCCGTACAACCGATCGTATGGTGGCCAAACCTCGAGGAGTTCCTCGGCATGGAAGAGAACGCCATCGTGCGGCGAAACGATCTACTCCAGTGGGTGGAGCGCTTCGCGCCTCGGCCGCTACTCGTGCAGACAGGTTACAACGACCGGCGGGCTGGCCAAAAGTGGTTTGGGAGACTACTAGCTCCCGTGGCAGAGGCATATCGCCAATCAGGAGCCGCCGAGTATTTTACGCACGAGATGATGCCGATACGAGGTCATGGCGGGGAGAGAATGCCAGAAACATACGTAGAGCAGGTGGCACCCTGGCTTCGTGATCGGGGCCTGGTCTAGGACGGACGGCCCCTGCTGCCAGGCTCCGAGGTGCTGTGCGTCTGCGCTGGTTCTCGACTGCCACGAGTGTGGAACGAGTAGAGGGACGCATTTCTTAGGTAGAATCGGAACCTCACTGGGCTGCCCGCGAACCTGCCAATGTCTGCACCGTTCCTCCATGTGACCGTGTGACGGACCTCATCGCCAGCAAAGGAATCGCAGTCCGCAGCAGCGAACCCCGGCAGGGGTTGCCCGCCGTCATCTAGAACCTCCACGAGCAGCGTCCCGAGATTCGCCGACCGGTTTTGTGCGTGTGGATGGGCCGTTTCGGGTGCGCGAGCATTGACGACGATACGATCTCCGGTGAAAACCAGAGGCTTCGTCGTGAGAGTACCGCCGGGCTCGTCGCCGTCAATAGAAACGAAGCCGTCCAGTCTCATTGCCGCGACGCCGATTGAATATCCGAAACGAACGCCGTTAGCCACCGTACCCAGCAGATGACGTTGGGGATGGTCTGGAATGTGCGCATCGCATGACAAGTTGTTGCCGCTGTAGTAGAAGTAGATCTGATCGTCCTTCACCAACGGCTTCGAGCATATGACTGATTCGCTGTCCCATGCTCCCCACAGGCCCGGCTGAAGGAACTCGAAGAAAGGTGCGACTCTGGTCCAGTCAATGCCATCCCGGCTGAAAAGGAGCTCGGTGACGTGTTGTTGTCGACGGGCGCCAACAATGTCTTGGACCTCCGACGGCACGTCTTCGGGGGACTGCGCCGGTGACGTGTCCGATACACCGATATAAAGGTCATCGGTGTACAGCATCGCCGAGAGTATCGCGTGGCTTCCAGGAGACCACCCCTGAGGGTCGGTCCGCTCCGCCACGATGACCTCTCTCGTGTCTCCCCACCGCTCGAAGTCGCTGCTGGTCGACCGACTGATGGCCTGGAGGCCGCCAGCCTCGCGCCCGTCCACGTCTATTCGTTGCTTGCCCAGCTTCTTGGAGTAGTGAACCCACATTTCATGGCGCGGGTCCCAGCCGAACAGCGCCCCGTGTGGCACGGTTGGCTGTTCGAAATGAGACGGTTCGCCGACCCCCATCTCCCAGTTCACGCCGTCAGGAGAGTAGGCTTTTTCCAGTGACCATTTGCCCTTGACCTGGTCCACATAGGCCATCTTGTACTTCCTCGAAGGGTCTGACTCTTCGTAGTCCTTCACGAGCGCGGGGCGGCGAATGATGGATTTGTCACCGATACCCGCGGGCAGGATATTGTTCACGGTTGAACCTTCGTACTCTGCCACGCCCAGCAGCGGGCGATCCCAGTTGAGGCCATCGGTGGACGTGGCATATGCGGCTTTCCACAGTCCGGGTTGTTCCACCCAGTTTCGACGGGTTACTGTGCCATCCTCCGCCACGACCTCCCTCATTCCTTCCGGCGCCTTTTCCAGGGGGCCGTCCAGGCGATACCACATCTTGAATACGTCGTCTTCTTCGTCATGGACTACGGTACCGCCGAACAAGAATGGTCCCAGACCGTTCTTCTCCCACGCTGCTTCGGCTCCCAGGACGGGCCGATCGACTAGGCGTACCGGCCTATGGTACCTACGCGCCACACCGTCCAGAGTGTCGATGACGTGGTCGTCGAGGAACATTTGCCGTTTCGATCCGACGTCTATCGGTTTGACCATCTGCCTTGTCCTTTGCCGTGCGGGTCCCCGCCCAGGCACTCGAATTGGAGGGGTACAATCGAGCGAGGTTGTTGCCGAGGTTAGTGACCCGCTGGTCGTCGATCAGGAATGGCCACCACCGTGTGTAGTGTCAGGTTGCAGGTTCGTTTCGCCCAACGAATTATAGCCCATTCGTTTTGCGGAGATTGGTGGCATCGTGTGAAACGCCGAAAAATGATTGTGCCACGAGGAGGAGTTCCAAATTCGACAAGCCAATTGACCGGCTCAGGTATCCGATCTTCTGATCTTCGGGCTCGCCAAAGTAATATTTCACGAAAACTCCCTAGCCGAGCCGATCTGCGGCTTGACTATGCTCCCCAACCTCCGTCGCCGCTCCACAAAGTCAGGCCCGATTGTGCGCCCTAGTCCACAGCCTCTTCGCGGCTTGTCAGACTCCTTACATATAATGGCCACGTTCCGCACTTCTAGGAGGATCTGAGGGCATGACGAATACCGCCAAGACACGACGCATACTCATCAATGACGACGGCTGGATCATGAGCGAAGCCGAGCCTCCTCTGACTGTCGACGACCTGAAGAAGAGAATGGTCA
>CAUZNX010000215.1:0-3896 GCA_963580905.1 Dehalococcoidia bacterium
ATCTGGAGGGGCTATTCCACTGGACCGGTGCTGCGCACGCTCAGTGTGGTGGGGCGGGCACGCCCAGTGGAGATCACGCACGCATCCGCCGGGTGTGCAGAGGGACGGAGCCCATCTGCCGGGAGCCTGAGGATGTCCCTCAGAAAATACATATATATTCTTTTCTCTTGGGGCGGGGCCATGCCACAATCGAATAGCGCGAGAATCTTCCGCGCCCCAAGAACCTCCGCTACAATGACCCCACGATGACTACCCCCGCACGGCGGCAGTACCTCCGCATCAAGAAAGAGCACCCTGGCGAGGTGCTCCTATTCCGCATGGGGGACTTTTACGAGACCTTTGACGATGACGCTCGCACCATCTCGCGGGAGCTTGAGATCGCCCTCACATCGAGGGAGATGGGCAAAGGACCAAAAATACCCCTCGCCGGCATTCCATACCACGCCCTGGAGCCCTACCTAGCGCGTCTAATCAACAAAGGTTACAAGGTCGCCATCTGTGAACAGACCAGCGATCCCGCCGCATCCAAGGGCATCGTCGACAGGGAGGTGGTCCGGGTGGTGACTCCCGGCACCGTCGTTGAGGAGTCCATCCTGGACGGCAAGGCGAACAACTACCTGGCCGCCGTTGTCGTCGACGATACCGAGGCCGGACTGGCCTTTGTCGATATCACCACCAGCGAGTTCGCCACCGGCCAGTTCCCGAAGCACAACTTGGCCGCGGAGTTGGGGCGCCTGGCTCCCGCCGAATTGGTCGTGCCCCAGGGGCAGGAAGAATCGCCCGTCGAGCCTGGGGTGGTGGTCACCCCTGTGGACGCTGACGCCTTCCACCTCGAATGGGCAACCGAAAACCTGTTGAAACACTTCGGCGTCGCCTCCCTCGAGGCCTTCGGCTGCGACAAGCTGCCCCTTGCGGCAAGGGCGGCCGGGGCCATCGTAGACTACCTGGAGGGGCACCAAAAAACCGCGCTCCCCCAGATCACCTCCCTCTATACCTATCACTCTGGGGCTCACATGGTGCTGGACCCACAGACCACCCGGAACCTGGAGATTTTCGCGGGTGGGCGTGGTGACGATCCCAATTCGTCGCTGCTGTCAGTCCTGGACTCCACCCGCACCGCCATGGGCGGCAGGCTGCTCCGTGGCTGGCTCTCAAGGCCCCTGATGGACCTGGAGGCATTGGAGAAACGGCAGGATGCCGTGTCTTGGTTCGTACACTCCGCGATGCGTCGTGGACGTGTGGTCGCCATCTTGGACTCGATCTCGGACCTTGAGCGACTCACCAATAGGGTGAGGGGCAATACGGCCACGCCTCGCGACCTCGTCGCGCTGGGCCGCAGCCTGGAGGCAGCTCCGCAGCTCCGTGGGGTGATGGAGGAAGACGAGGACGCCTCCCAGGTCGCCTGGCTATCCAGCGGGATAGGGGACAACCGGGAGGTCGCCGAGTTACTGCGGGCTGCCATAGAAGACGATCCTCCGGCCTCGCTGAGCGATGGTGGAGTGATACGACGGGGCTTCTCGACGGACCTCGATACCTTGCGTGACTCATCTCGGAGCGCGCAGGCGTATATCGCAGGCCTGGAGACCACGGAGCGTGAGCGGACCGGCATCAGCTCCCTGAAAGTCGGCTACAACAGGGTATTCGGCTACTACATCGAGGTCAGCAAGACGAATGTCTCCAAGGTGCCGGATGAGTACATCAGGCGTCAGACCCTGGTTGGCGGAGAGCGATACATCACGCCTGAGATGAAGGAGTACGAGTCCAGGGTCGTCAGCGCCCAGGAGCGCATCATCGAGCTGGAGTCGACGCTATTTCGCCAGGTGTGCCAGCAGGCTGGCGACGGCGGGGCGGGGATCATGGCTACTGCCGGGGCTATCGCCAGGACAGATGCACTTTGCTCACTTGGCGAGGTTGCGTCTCGAAACGGCTACATCAGGCCGAAAATGGACGATAGCGGAGTGATCGACGTCACCAAAGCGCGTCATCCAGTGGTGGAGCGTACGTTGCCAGCGGGGGCATTCGTCCCCAACGATGTGCGCCTGGCCGTTGACGACGAGCAGCTTATCGTGCTCACAGGCCCCAACATGTCGGGCAAATCCACCTTCATCCGCCAGGTGGCAATCATCATGCTTATGGCCCAGGTCGGCAGTTTTGTGCCTGCGGAGTCGGCAACCATCGGGGTAGTTGATCGGATTTTCACTCGTATCGGACTACAGGACGACCTGTCTGTAGGGCAGTCCACCTTTATGGTGGAGATGGTCGAAACGGCCACGATACTCAACCACGCCACGTCGCGTTCACTGGTCATACTCGACGAAATCGGCAGAGGCACCAGCACCTACGACGGCCTGGCAATTGCCAGGGCGGTGGCGGAGTATATCCACAGCCACCCACGGCTGGGGTGCCGCACCCTGTTCGCCACCCACTACCACGAGTTGACGGCACTGGCCGGGACTCTGCCGCGGGTACGCAATTTCAACGTCGCCGTGTCAGAGGACAAGGGCGATGTTGTGTTCCTGCGGCACATCGTTCCCGGCGGGGCAAACAAGAGCTATGGTGTGCACGTCGCGCGCATAGCCGGTCTGCCCGGCGCAGTCGTCAACAGGGCCTGGGAGGTGCTTGGCGACCTCGAACGTGGCGCATCTGAGCCGAGAGTAGGGGAGGGCGAGTGCGTCGGGAAACGCGGTACTGGTGACGGCGCGTTGCCGTTGCAACTCTCTCTTCTATCCACAACCCCTCCAGCCATTTCAGGCCTGCTGGCCCTGGACATCGCGTCGATGACGCCTCTGGAGGCGATCACCGCACTGTACGAGCTCCAGGAGCAGGCGAAAGCTGACTAGACTCAGGCGGTGCGTCTCGATGCGGCCGGCTTCTTCTCTTCCACGATATCTGGGTAGGTGACGAACCCGCAGCCCAGACAGATTACATACCAGCCATACATGTCTTGCTCAAGCGATCGGTCCCCGGAGCATCTCTGGCACGACTTGAAGTAGATCATGCGGCACCTCGTTTGACGGGGTTTGGCGGGAGTCACCGGGCCATACCCGGTACAGATGTCCAGAGACAGGTTCCGGTGCTCCACCTCGCCATCGTATCGCGCATCATGCCCGGGCTTAACGTGGTCTGCCCCTATGTTTCATGCGTCCACACCGGGAGCAGGCCGCGCTTCACTCTTAGTCAATGTGGTCGTAACCACCTATATAAAAGCGCAACGATTCTGTCGGGGACTACGGACCCTATCTGCCGAAGTCGAATCGAGCGACATACTCGATGCAAAGGTTGCTAAAAAGCGCCTGGCGGTGTCAGAGGTATTGTTCATCCATAACATAATTGGGGTGGTCCGGCCATCATGGCTAGAACGCAAAATGGGTGCGAGGGCCTGAGCCATCACACCCACAACAAGGAGGAGGTGTAATCTTTTGGATGTGGCCGTTTGTCCTAAACGGACCCCTGAACCTGCGGGAGCAGTTCCGTAAAGTCTTCCATGCCACCGGTCAGGTCGCCCTCTAGCATGCCCTCCAATGGCCCTGCACCCTCTCCGAGGATATTTTCCATCCTCTCTGCGATCTTGTCGCCCAGTAGCCCCTTCGTCTTCGTGGACATGCTCACGCAGACTGTGATCGACGTCGGGGACGAGGACGCCGCCCACTAGCTTCTTGAACCTTTCGAGCACCACCTCCTCGCTCCACAGCGGATCAATAGCCCCCCGGATACCCGCCAGAGCCGCGCTCTCTCGTGCTGTGAGTTTCTCCTGCTGCGCCGCCTGGTGTTGGAACCTGCCAGTCTCCTCCGCGCAATCTACCGCTTCCGACCGTTCATAATCCTCCATCCGCTTGCCACCCCCGTGCGACCATGTTGGAAATCGAGGGGCATTGTAACCGTACAGTAAACACGAA
>CAUZNX010000216.1:0-3879 GCA_963580905.1 Dehalococcoidia bacterium
GATTGATTCACCCTGGGCAGCAACGGCAGCCCTCAGGCTCTGGAGTGAAGCGTCCACAATCGCTGCTACCTGGGCTCCAGTCAGGTTGTCCTGACCTGCAAGGGCGGCTGCGATAGCGGTTGCAACGTCACCACTGGTGGCGATGCCCGAGGTGGCACCCTCAACAGCTGCGGATACCAGGTCCGCGATCTCTGCCGCATCGGTGCCCTCAGGAATGGCATTCGCGACTGCGGATGCGACCAAGCCAGCAATCGCAGACGTGTCAACCTGCGGGGCAGGCTGTGCGTTGAGTGCTGCCTTCACGATAGCGCTGACATCGGCGGAGGACAAATCGTCACCCGCGCCAGCCTTAATAGCTGCCTGTAGTTCAGCAGCGCTGACTCCTGGGTTGGCCGAAAGGGCCGAGTCAATCATGCCTGAAATCTCTGTTGCGCTGACGCCTTCCGGAATCGTCGCCGCTACAGCAGCAGCAATCTCAGAAGCCGTCGGGCCCGTAGCCGCCGCAGGGGCGGTTTCTTCGTCGCTAGAACAAGCCAGCGCCACGACGAGCAACAGAGCAAGCAAAGACATCAAAACCGTCTTGCTACTCTTCAAACTAAATACCATGATTCCTCCTCTTCAGTTCTCTTTATCTCCGTCCAAATTACGACTGGGGTAGGTTAGCCCGTGTAAAGCGAATTGTCAACACCCTCGACTCGCTACGGAGTGGGGTAGGCACCCTGCCTTCTGCGTGGTAGCACGGTTTTACTCTGGTGACGAGCTAGGGTGCCTGCGCCACTTCCTGAAATTTGGCATTTCACAACTGCGGGCTACCGTCATTGTGATGTACGAACGACCACTGGAAACGGGTTCCATGGACTCTTTCTCTACTCGGGCTCCACTACCTGGATTCGCCGGTCAGTGGAGACCCCGCTTAGCTCTTGGATCTTTCCACTGGGCCAGCGGACCGACACCGAGACCTCGGACCCGAACTTGCCGAGACCGAAGTGGGCCTCCATCATATTTTGTCCCATGGAGCTACCGCCGGCCGAGATTTCACGAATCTGTTTTGCGCCGTCGGCTGTGACAGTGATCCTGGCGCCTATCCCGTCCCGGTTACTTGTCGTGCCTTCGAGATCGACGATGAGCCAGTGATTGCCGCTGTCGCACACGTTCTCCAGCAATTTTGAGGTCTGACCGTAGTTTGCGAACACCAGGTCGACACAGCCGTCGCCGTTGAAGTCTATGTAGGCCCCGCCACGACCGACGCCCGTGTCGTCGGCGCCGCTCCCGGTGGAGACATCGACAAAGCCTCCGTTTTTTTCGTTGCGAAGCAGCGCGTTGGGCTGCTCTCTGTCGTTGGAGGGCCGAGCTATATCAAGGAAGCCGCTGACCACGTACAGATCTTCGTCTCCGTCGTTGTCGTAGTCCAAGAATACGGTTCCCCAGCCAATCCGAGGTCTCAGACCGAGCATGCCGACTCCGGTTGCGGACTCCGAGGCTGAGCGTGTGAACAACGGGCCGTCGCCGCCGTTCTGGAGCATCACACTAGAGTTGATGTTGGTCATGAAAAAGTCCAGGCTGCCGTCCAGGTCGTAGTCCCCGATCGCCAGTCCCATGCCGTCCATCCTAATACGGGTCCCTGTCTCCTTCGACACATCCTTAAACTGCCATCGGCCGTCTGGTCCGTCGCCGTCGTTGCGCCACAACACGTTGGGTTGGATCTGACGTCCGATGTCGTTCACTACGTACAGGTCCGAGTCCCCGTCGTTGTCGTAGTCGACCCAGGCGGGCTGGAAGCCGGCCCCATACACAACGCCCACATCCCCCGCGACCTTCGCCCCCGAGGTATCCCCCAGCAGGTCGGTGGCGTTGGCGAATGTGCCGTCGCCTTCGTTGTGGAACAAAGTCATGCCGCGCAGGGCGATGTAGAAGTCCCCTTGCTGGAGCACGTCGTCGATCACCTCGCCCATGTGGCTAACCACGATCAGGTCGACGTTGCCGTCCCGGTCGTAATCGCCCCAGGCACAACCGGTGAACCGCCTCTTGGCGTCGTAGTCTGCCATCGTGCTCGGGGCCACGTCGGTGAATGTCTCATCGCCGTTGTTGCGGTAGAGGGCATTTGTGCCGTGGTTGGTGGCATAGAGGTCCAGGTCGCCGTCGTTGTCATAGTCAGCCGCGCAGCCACCGTTCCCCTCTACTTCAGGATTGTCCACTCCGGCGAGGGCGGCTACTTCCGTGAAGGTGCCGTCGCCCTCATTGCGGTACAGCGCGTTGGATCCCCTCATGTCAGGGAAGTAGATGTCAGGCCTGATGTCCCCGTTGAAGTCAAAAACAACGACTCCGGCACCCAGCGGGAACTGCTGTGAGTTCGGGTCATGGTGTAGGAAGGCCACATTGGAGGTTTCTGTCGCGTCGACGAACCACGGTTCGGTCAGCACGATCGACGATCCCACAGCGGCTTCAGTGGTCTCTATGCGCAGGGTCTCGCCCACCTCAGATACGACCACCCCGTATGCCAGGATGCCGAGGCCGCCGACCAGTCCTATTACCCAGGTTGAGGTCGCCAGTGCCCCGATTGCCCTTTTAGGCATGACGCTGGAAAGACCCCAAAATGTAATCGGTCCTCCCGCTGCGGCGGTGAACAGTAGTGTCGCTGCCGGGGCCGGACCCATGCCCAGAATCAACAGGAGCGCCACAAGTGGAATCTCGAACAGTAATGGGACGTTGATCAGAATGCCGAGGGTTGCCGCGATGGCCACCCCGCGCATGTCGTTTCCGAGATATTCGGCGATGCTGTCCGGACTAACCCATTGGATTGCGAAACCACTGGCAAAACCAGCGGCGATCATAATGGGGCCCATCCTGATGATGAAGCGGAGGCTGGAGCGCCCCCAATCGGCGAATGCCTCCCGCATCACTGGTCCCCAGGGCCTTTCGTCGGGTGCCTCGGAGGCCATAATCGCATCTTGGACCGGGTCGGAGGCGTCTTCTGATCTTGAGACGACTTTCGCCACGATGGGTCCGATGGCCAGAGCTGCCAAAAGACTCAGAAGCACTCGGCTGACCCCGAGCACCGGCGTGAAAACCAGCGTGGCCATCACTAGCGCCGGCAGGTTGAGCGTAGACGACCCATGCACCATCGCCAGGGCACCTTCGATGCCTCCACCCCGCCGTCGGAACGCCGCAGCCACGGGCACGACGCATGCCGAGCAGAGGTTCATGACCGGGCCTGCCGCGAGTCCCTTTAATGTCCGACTCAACTGGCCACCAGATATGGCAGCTCCACCACCCCTGCTCGGGAAGAGGAAGCCTTCGGCCAGGCCTGCTACCGCGAAGGCGAAGATCATGCCAATGGTTACGAGGTTCAGGTACTCTATCGAGAAGTCCCACCACCTCTCGAGGAAGCTGGACTCAGGGTCTCGCTCGATGCAGAAGCCCTGGAAACACTCAGTCTGGGGCCCCGAAACGGTGTCGAGGTCCTCCCGGACGGTATCCAGCTTAGGAAATCTGTTGAAGGAAAGGAATACGGCCAGGATTCCGACTAGCAGAATCAACCCCACGACTCTCTTCTTACCTAGTGCTGTGGCCATTCGTCGGTCAGCCCCCTGTTCCTGCTGCTTCAAACTAGGACTCTTATCGCCGGTGGGGACGCCGAAGAGTGTCGCTGCCATTCGTTCTAGCTATGTTGGACTACGACCTACTTATCGATGGGGATGTTAAACACCACCAGTCGGTGGCCAACCTCTCGCCCCGTGTAGTCGTGGCTTCCGCCTACTATATCGGGTACCCCGTCACCGTCGACATCAACCACCTCCAGCGTGAGCATCAGTGGCGGCAATGCGATATCCAGTGTATGACGAGTGAAACCCTGATCTCCATCGTTCTCCATCCATATTA
>CAUZNX010000217.1:0-3871 GCA_963580905.1 Dehalococcoidia bacterium
AATATTGCCGAGTGTCATGTCGAATGTGGCGGTGAATGTCTCTGCTCGTACGGGCACAATTAGCTCTCGAGACTCGTACCACTGTGCATCCCACGAGGTTCGGGTCGCTTCCCGTGTACTCTCCTCCAACTCGCACCAGGCCAGCGCGTGGGGTTCGTCCACGGAGAAGCTGGCGGTGGCGCCAGCCTCCAATACGTACCACTCAAGATCGAGCGTGTGCGTCCCCGACGGCAGTGCGACGACAGCTCGCTCGGATCGGAATCCGTCGCCCGATGTCAGCGGTTCCCATGCATCGATCACCAATTGATCGTCAACCCACAGAAGAAAACCGTCCTTCCCGGAGAGCTCGATTGCTATGCGTTCCGTGGCAGGGCTTGTGTGGATGGTGGCACTCGCGCGAAAGCCGATGAATTGGCCCACAGGGTACTCGGAAAAAGCGCCGGTCAGGGTCGAGGTGATATTCAGCGGCAAGGACAGCTTGTTTTGGTCGAGTGTGAACCACGCCACTTCCCATTGAGTGGTCTTCAACGTTAGCGCAGGACCGGGCGTGGGCGTGGGCGAAGGTGTCGGAGTGGCCCTGGGTTCCGAGCAACTAGCGATCAGGGTTCGATTCCTGTCCATCGTCACCGAGATTGTCGCCGACGCCGGCGATGCCGTGGCCGGCACTACTCCCCCCCACGAAACGAAGTCGAACAGGCACCTGGCAGTGAGTACGACGACCGTTCCTGCTTCGTACCTCTGACCAACGTTCACCGGCGCGACTTCAACGGTCCCAAGGTCCCCGTCGGCTATCGACAAAGACAAACGATACCAGGGGCCCGGTGTTGAGGTGGGGGACGGTGAGGGACTCACCGTGGCAGTAGGTGTGGTTGTCGGCGTAGCGGTTCTTGTCGGCGTAGCGGTTCTTGTCGGCGTGGCCGTAATTGTGGGTGTAGGAGTAATTGTTGGCGTTGTCACGGGCGTTGGCGTTTGCGTAATCAATCGGGCCGGTGTAGCTGTGGGATTGGGGGTGGACGTTGGAGTAGGAGTGCGCGTCCTGGTGGGCGATGGTACCGGAGTGGTGGTGGCAGACGGAGGCACGGAGGTCGGTGTCTGTGTGGGCATTGACGTTGCGGTGGCCGTAGGTGTTGCCGATACTGCGACGGCGGCCACGGGGACCGGCGTCGTGTCATCGACACCAAAGTCACCTACTACATAAACGATCCCAGCAATGCCGGCTATCATCACCAAAGCGGCCAGCCCGATAAGGAGTGGGTGGGGGCTCTTTATTGCCTCCCCCTCAAGTTCGTACAGGATCTGGCGAAGCTCGATTTCGCCGGTCTTGCCTATGGTGAACTTCTCGATACCAGACTCGCCCCGGAACCGTCCGGCGGGCCGGTACGAGAGACTTACCTCGTAGTGGTCCGCTGTGTCTAGGTGGCTGATGACCTCCCAGACAAGGTCGCCGCCAGCGTGCACAGAGCCGTAGAACTCTGTGTTTTGGCGAGCGTGCTGGATGGCGAGGTCACGAGCTTGGTCCAGGGAGACATGCCCCTGGAACTCACCCTCGGCGTCGATGTTGTCCTCTTTCTCGTCGCCCTCGGTGGTCACAAGTACCTCTGCGTGTCAGCAGGGTCTTGGTCCTGGATGCTATTGACGAAATAACGAATCACATTCAATTTGATAAGTACTTGGCCGCTCCCGAGTTTCTTTCGACCCAACTGCGGATCGGCCAGGAGGATTCCGCCACAGTGGGCAGAATTTGGTTCCGGCGGCGGACTCCTGTGCGCAACGACGACACACGGTGAACTTAATTTACTAGCCTTCAGCGGCATCCGCGAGAAAGCAGCCTCTAACTTGGTATTCGTGTGCATAAGGGGTTCAAGTGGAGCGGGAGACCGGATTCGAACCGGCGACAGCCTGCTTGGAAGGCAGGAACTCTACCGCTGAGTTACTCCCGCATAACTCAAGAATAGGGTCGCGGGGCGTCACAGTCAAGGCGGTGGGGGTGGTTGTGGGGGCGAACGCCTCCACAACCGATGTCAGACTAGTCGCTAGATGCTACTGCCGCTGAGGCATTGGTGCGCCACCAGATTCCTCGGAAAACGAAAGCCAATACCGTCAAGGTTGTCACCATGGCACCCGCAGCGATAATCGTCGCGGTAGGTGCACCCAATAGCTGAGCTAGGACTCCGGACGCCAGCGTGCCCAGAGGGAATAGCCCAATCGTCATCTCGTGGATGCCGGAGACCCGTCCCCGCATGTTGGCTGGCGTAAGCGACTGCACAGCAGCACCGCCCAGGGTCATCGAGGTCGACGCCGCCGCGGACATCAGCATCAACAGCGGCAGTGACACGAGGATCGATGGGCTGAGCGAGAACCCGGCCATCGCGCCCCCTGCCAGAGCAAGTGTCACAATGACGACACGCAGCTGATTACCTATGGTGCCGAAGGACGCCAAAACTATGATCCCCAGTGTAGCGCCCGCACCCAGGGCGGACGTCAGCAGTCCGAGGCCTGCTGGACCAACGTCGTACACCTCGGAGGCATAGACGGGCAACAGCCCCGTCACAAACGGGCCTACTAGCATGAGTGGCAGAAGCGACAGAGCCAACATCGCGATGATGATGGGCCTGTTCCTGACGAAACCGAGGCTATCGCCGAAGGTCGCCTTTCGCGAAACGTCGGCATCAGGCTCCGGCTCGTTCTCTTGCACCCTCATGAACAGCACGGCGATCCCAGATGCCACGAACAGCGCAGCTCCCATGGCCAGGGCCGGCGCTGGTCCCACCATTGCCAGGATGACTCCCGCAATCGCAGGGAATATCAGCCGAGTCGAGTTACCAGCGAGCGATGTCAGAGCAAAGGCGTTTACGAGCCTCTCCTTCGGAACAATGCTCGATACGATCGATACGTATGATGGGCCCAGGAACGCCGAAGCGGTGCCCTCCAAGAGGATCAGGGCGAACAGGTGCCAGGTCTCGACTTGTCCGGTGGACACGACCACTGCCATTGCCCCGATCGCAATCGCGTGGAATCCTATAGAGATGGCTAGAATGGTCCGGCGGTCCCACATGTCCGCCATCATCCCGCCCAGCGGAGAAATGATCAGCAGCGGCAATGCGTCCAGACCCAGCGCCATGCTTGTCATCAGCGGCGATTGGGTGAGGCTGTATGTCAGCCAGCCCACGACAACCACTCTGGTCCAAGACCCCGCACTGGCCAGCATTGTGGTCACGAATAGCAGCCTGAAGTCCCGGTATCCCAGAGAGTCGAGCGTGTGTACCTTGCCCGCGATTCGGCGGGCCTGGAGCATTGGATGTACGGCAAGCCTGGTAGCCACGTCTTTTCCCCTAATTCTCGCCGCGAAAGTCTCTCTTCGCAGGCTAACTCATGAACATAACTTCAATAATAACAACGCCAACTAACGCCTGACAACCCGTGGAAGCACCAATTACAAATCGAGTTCATGTGTTATTCAGGAAATTTGCTTCATGTATTAAGACGTAGCGAAGCCGCATTAGGTTCCAATTTGGCAAAAAAGGGGGTTCCTTAGATATGGGCGTGTCTTCTGGAGGGACCAACGGAGGTCTATGGGCAGGACGGTTTTGGACTAGCCAGCTACTCCAATTCGGCCAGCAACCCAACCACGTAATCGAAGCTCCGCTGGTCTGCGGTGAGCTGATCGCCTTCCATCGCTCCTTCGATGGCCAGATAGCCATCGAAACCGGCGTCGTGCATCGCTGATATAGCAAAGCGGTAGTCTATTTCGCCCTCGGAAAGCGGAACGCGAATGAATATGGAGTGTCGGTTCTCGGGGATGTGGACCCTGTGTAGGTTCTTGCAGTGCCAGTAGCCGGCCCTTGGGGCGAGGGCGACGATGGCATCCTCG
>CAUZNX010000218.1:0-3858 GCA_963580905.1 Dehalococcoidia bacterium
TGTATTTTCGAGGCGTACACAGCATCTACAATAGAGGCTAGATTCGACGGGGCAAATTTATTCACAGTGAATACCTATTGACCCCTCCAATAGACTATATATATGGGAGAAGACGCACAGCAAACCGAGGCAGACGGCAGAGAGCCATCCATACCCGGCAACGCGTTTGCGTCGGTCGGGGTGGCTTCGACGAGGGGTTCGCAAAGTCTTTACCCCAAGTCAATCGCAGTGGACCGTTTAATAATGAGAAGCGTCAGGACCCTGGGAGTGACCCGGTTCCAACTGGCAAAACTGTTAGGCTGCTCAAACCCCAGTATGATATTCCGCGCCTAGCACAGGATGCAGGGTTGCGGTTTGTCTAGCCCGAGAGACGTGATCGCCATGGCCTATCAACGTTGGCTGGCAACCCAGGGCGAGCCCGCGCTAGGCTCTGAACTCTACTTCTAGCGTGTCCTTATCAACGACCACGGCCTTAAGCATCTCCTGTAGGCGGGCTTTCTGCACCAGGACATCCAGCCGGCCAAAGTCCTCCACGAAAGAACGTATCGCCACAGGCATTCGCTCCGCCGCCGACGCCCTACCCTGCTGCTGTTTTAGCCAGGCGTCCAGATCGGCCTTCCTGCCCTCCAGGTACCCAGAGTACCCATTGCCCAACAGCGTGTCCTGATACTGCTCAACACGCTGCCGCGCCCGCCACAGCGTCCACAAAGCCGCGCCGTCTAGAGAAGCACCTCGCCCTTCCAGAAACCCCTCGCACGCAGGCACGAAAATACCCGACAAGTCCAGCACCGTCCCAAATATGTCGAACGTCAGCGTCGTTACATTCGTCGTAGGATCATCTGCCAAGACCAGTCCCCCATCGAACGCGACATGGGGATTCGCCGACTTCAGACCAATTCCAGCGCCATCAAATCTTCGTCGAAATACTCGCCGTCGACTAGCACTGCTCGCTTCTCCACGCCATATGTCTTGAAACCCAGGGATGAATAGAGCGACATGGCCTGCTTGTTCTTACTCTCAACGCCGAGTTGCACAAGCTCCAACCTCGGAATCGTGCGTGCCCGCTCGAGCGCTGCCACCAATAATGCCCGACCGTATCCATTCCCTTGGTGTTCAGCGGCCACGTGCATGCCCACGATCCAGCCCTTATGCACGACCTTGGGGTTCGCTTCTCGATAGAGTTCAACTGTCCCGACCAGACGTTCGGAGACGAAACAGCCTAGGATGCAGGCATCCGGGGAATCGAAAGAGCTGCCTAGCCGCTCAACGAAGTCCGATACGGGCCTTTCGCGCTATTGTTCATACGAGGAAACGAACGCCGTCGAGTGCTCTTTTAGTGATCTTAGCCGGAGCACTTGGTACCCACTGGCATCGCTCACTTCTAGTTCTGCGGATTCTCAAGGCACCTGCCTGGTCTCCCAAAATTCCCATGCGGAGTCCGGTGGAGTCGAGGCCCTTACGCGAGGGATCCGAAGTCGGGCCGAAGAAGCTACAGCGAGTCGATGTACGCCAGTTCCTCTTCGAGCCCCTTTACCGAGTAGAAGTGCTCCAGTAGCAGCGTCGCGTCCAGGTACTTGATGCCCCGATGCAACTCCTCCGGCAGCGTGCCCTTCCCCACCATGGCGTGCGAGTCGGTCCGGCCTCGCATGTCGTACAGATAATTGTCGTTCCAGTGGACATGCCGGATCAGGTGCGGCTTGGCCAGGAACGCCATGATGCGCTCCTCGCGCTGCTCCTCGGGGAAGGTATGGGCATACGTGCACGTGTGGCTGGAGTCGAGCGTTAGGCCCACATTGGGCCTGTCCACGTCCTCGCAGGTCTGGGCCCACTCCTCCGGCGCCATGCCGAAGTAGACGTTTCTGTCCGACCAGTCGACATCCTCAGCCCGAACGTCGTCGCCGAGGTCAGCCCAGTAGGCGTTGTTGTTCTCCATCACAATCTCGATGCCGCGGGTATCTGCAAACGCCGCGATCTCCCGCACTCCGTCGATCAGCAGGTCGTAGTCGCCCTCCTGGCCGTGGGGCTGCGTTTCAGCCACATAGTGCTTTGGGGCGAAGTGGATGTTGACCTGTCTGACATCTGGATAGCGGCTCGCCGCCTCGACATAGGCGACGATCGTTTCGATGGAAAGCCTCCGAAACGGTTCGTCGGTGGCCGCGACGTTAAGCCGCTGCTCGCCGACAGTAGCGGGCGCGTGGGCGCTGATCATTACCTCGGAGAACTCGTCCGCCGTCTCGATATCGTCCACCATCGACGACTCGGCCTTCAGACCAAGGCGTTTCAGGGTTGCCAGGCCCACCTTGAACGGCGAGGCCATCGGGTATTTCAGAGCAGAGTATTTGGCAGGGATGGTCGTCCTCCTGAGTGCTGTCTAGTCGTCGCCGTGGGTGACGGCTACCCGTCCGATGCCCATCTCGACTGCCGCCGCCACGACGTGGGCGCGCTGCTCCTCCGAAGAGGCTTCGCCAGGCGGCCTCGGAGCCCCACAGTCGATCCCCAGCCGCTCGGACAGCAACGACTTGAGATTACCGTGGAATCCGTTCTGCACGACCATCTGCGCAAAGTCGATGGCCCTTTCCTGCACCGCCAGGGCCTTCTCCATGTCACCGCTGAGATATGTCTTGTAAAGCTCAACCCACAGCTCGGGAGCGGCATTTGGCGGGCCGTCCACGCAGCCCGTTGCGCCCATGACTAGCCCAGGCAGCATCAGCTTCGAATTGCCCGTAAGGCAGTCCAGACCCATTCTGGCGAAGGCGTTGATGTTAGAGAAGTCGAGGGCCGAGTGCTTGAGACCCGCGAGCTGCGGCACGCCGTCCTGTATCTTCCGCATCAGGTCAGGGGTGATCTCGACATTCGTCGCCTGCGGCAGGTTGTAGACAAACAACGGCAGGTCAGCGGCCGCTCCGACCACACGGTAGTGCTCAACAATCTGCTCGTCAGTGAAGTCGTAGAAGAAGGGAGGGACGCAGCAGATCGCCTCAACCCCCGCCTTGGCAGCATGCTCCGCCATCGCTACCGCTCTCGCGGTCGTGGCTGCGCCCACGTGCATGATGTTCTTGATGCGGCCCTTGTTCTGGTCTGCGGAGATATCGGCTATCCGCATGTTCTCCTCGTCAGTCAGCAGGATGCTTTCACCGGTGCCCCCGGCCACCCAAAAGCCATCCACACCCGCCTGGATATTGAACTCCATTACCTCTCGATACGCGGCCTCGTTCAGGCCACCATCGGGAGTCATCGGGGTGATAATTGCGGGAAATATTCCTCGGAATCGTGACATTTTTTGCCTCCGCCATTGTCGGTTCTGATGAGCTCCGCCATTGTAGCACGAGCACTATCCCATTCCAGCAACCCCGGAGGGAGTCGAATGCAACAACCAAAACACCATCTCCAACGTTATCCCTACATATGGGAGCTAGTACGGGTTTAAAATAAGCCATCTAGGATTACCTTGGAGCTTAGGCACTCCTCATAGTGGGCGAACCTGCCACGTTCGCCCTTTGCACTCCCAACTCAGCAATCGGGAGATGGGGCAGGGCGCGCTCGGGAGGCTCCCAGATTCTCCGGCATTCGCGGATGGTGTCCTGGCAGTTGTCGGTGCTAGTCGCGCTTGTTGCGATGATCTGGCTGGCCACCGTCTGTGACAGTCAGCCCACCGAGTCAATAGTGCACCTTCTTGAGTACGACGGCTCCGGGCAGAGCGGCACAGCGACATTGACCCGGGTCAATGACCGAACCAAGGTCGTGTTGGACATCGAGCCCGGCCGACCGGAGGACGATCCGCAGACAGCACACATCCACTTCGGTCATTGCGGGCCCAACCTTGGGGAATTCCGCTTCCAACTAACCGACGTGGTCGAT
>CAUZNX010000219.1:0-3846 GCA_963580905.1 Dehalococcoidia bacterium
GCGCCCATCTCATCTGCAGTCGCACGGCGGTCTTCGGTGGCCCCTGAGGCCACCTGGAGCGCGGCGTTCCCGAGTTGAGGGGCGACGTTGATGCTGACCCCATTGGAGTCCATGTTTTGCGCCCACTCGTCCAGCGTGTTCCAGGTCCAGGGGACGCGTCCGATCAGCGTCTTGCCCATGTTGTCCTGGAGGACCTTGGGTCCGGCGTCGCCGCCGGGGAAGGCCGAGTAGCCGCAGTTCCCCACGACCTCCGTGGTCACGCCCTGGTGGGCCTTGCTCTCGCCGCCGGGGTCGTCCAGCAAGGTCACGTCGGAGTGGGCATGCATGTCGATGAAGCCGGGCGAGATTATGTGGCTGGTCGCGTCGATGCGCCTTGCCGCCTCGGCGTGACCCAAGGACCCGATGGCCGTAATGCGTCCATCGGAAATACCCAGGTCAGACTTGTATCGAGTGGTGTTCGTGCCGTCGACTATAGTGCCGTTCAAGATGAGGGTGTCGAATGACATCGGTATCTCTCCTAGGTTTTTCCTGGCCCCAAGGACCGGCTGCTATTTGAACTGCAGTGAGTATAGATCGGCGTCGCGCAGGGCGAAGCGTAGGCGCACGGGCTGGCCTGCGAGGGCACTCACGTCGGTTGCGCCATTCCATGACACGGTCCGCTGCAGGTCATCCCCATACACGACGTCGCAGTCCTCGACGCTAAAACCATCGAGGGTATGTCCGTTGGCGTCCTGCATTTCGACTCGGATGTCTCCTGCGATGGAGGACGAAAAATTCAAGACCAGTTGGCTCCCGTCGAACACGACGGGATGAGTGAGCAGTTCGCCGCCATCCATTTTTGCGGCGACGGAGACGAATCCGTCTACGCGAATCGTGTGACGTCGTAGTCGCTCTGTAATACCCATTTGATGACGGGCCTCTGTCACGTATACCGACAACTCGTCAGGCGCACCTTCGATGTGTGATGCGGTCTCGACCAGCCCCCAATTCTGATAGTTGTCGCCGTAGAACCACCCGCCTGTGTCCCGGAGACCCGGGCGGATGAACGACTCAGGCCATATGTTGAAGTTAAGCCCGTCCCTGCTGGACATGAACATCCCGTCAGTCATGGCGGTGCCTTCTCGGATGTTGCTGCTGGCGCGCAGGCGACGGAGATCAAGCTGAGGCAGTTTCTTGGCCGACTCTGTCCAGCCACGGTCGACGTAGCGAGTGGGGAACCCCAGGAAGATGTGCGGGGCGCGATAGTAGGGTATGACCTGGTTCGTATATAGCTGGCTCGTCCGCCCCGGTGAGTAGTTCAGCCAGGCTGGGTCGGGCCAGTTGAGGAAGTCCTTAGTGGTCGCAGTCTTGATGTCGCGCCCGTTTGCGTTGTCGTTTTCGTCACGGCCTGGGCGGAAGTCTCGGTGGTACTCGCGGTACTCGCCCCTGACCGTGTCCCAGAAGGCCAGGTTCTGGGAGTCGAATGCGCCATCGGTGATAACTAGATCGTCGGACATCATCGACCAGTGAGTGCCGTCGTGGGACTTGAAGGCGTGCAGTCCGTTGCGCTTGCCTTTCTCATCATGACCTGACGCCAGCGCCTTAAATTTTGCGTCGGGCTCGCAGTCCGGGTTGGCGTCCTTGAAGACCGCGAATGTGTTGGAACCCACACCGTCCCAGATGATGTTGTTGTCTGTCGACCCTGTAAACTCGACGAGGCCGAGCGACGGCCGCTCCCAGTTGATTCCGTCGCTGCTCTCCGCGTAGCAGACGTTCTGGTGCTGGACTGTCATATCGCCCTGAGTGTAGTCGACCTGCATGCCCCGATAGTACATTCGGTACGTTTCGCCGTCCTTTATTACGGACGGGTAGTTACAGCTATTGCCCTCCCACGGCCGGTCAAATGTCAGGGCCACATCCTGCGGGGTGGGTCTGTGCAGCGCGAGGCTCGCACCGGCCATCCGGTCTATCAGGTGGTCGTCGACAAATAGCTCGAGCCGCGAACCGATAGCGATGGCGGAACTGTTCAATGGACACCCCTCTGCATCAGCAGGGATTTGTCGTTCCTCATTATTCTCCCCGTCTAACCACGCGCCCTGGTCTTGCCCCTGTGTGTTTGCCATCCATAATCACTGGCTCGCCCGCTACCAACACGTGGGGGATGCCGACGGGGTACTGCTGTGGGTCGTCGAAGGTCGCGCGATCGATTATGGTGCCAGGGTCTAGTACGACCAGGTCGGCTATGTTCCCTGGAGCTATGAGCCCACGATCTTTCAGCCCCAGGCGTCGTGCGGAAGCGCCTGTCATCTTGTGGATGGCCTCGGGGAGCGACATTACCGACTCGTCCCGTACGTAGTGACCGAGGATGCGCGGGAACGTCCCGTAAAAGCGAGGGTGGGGTTTATCGTACTTGTAGACCCCTGTGGGGGATACGGAGTTCCCGTCAGAGCCAAAAATTGCATACGGCTTTGCCATGAAGTACTTCACGTCGTCTTCGTCCATGTTGTGCATAACACACGCGGTCTCGCCGTCGCCTTCGTCGATGAGGCGGAACAGCGTTTCGGTGGGACCCTCATGGCGCTCGGCGGCGATCTGCTCTACCGACATGCCAATTAGCGGACGGTCTTTGCCGGGCGGCGTGGAGGCGATCACGATGGTGTGCCAGAGCCATGGCAGGCCTCGGAACCAGCCCTTGGAGGTGTCTTTTATGGCACGTTCTCTTGTTTTGGGGTCCCGCAGCCGCATTAGCATCTCCGGGATGCCACCCTCTTGCACCCAGTCGGGAATGAGCTGGTGGAGGTGTGTTCCGGCGGCGGTGTACGGGTACACATCATATGTCACGTCTTGCCCGGCGGACCTGGCATTCTCGACGACATCGGTGACGAGGGAGCCCTGTCCGTAGAGACGGCTGTCAATAATGGCCATATGCGAGTACTGGACGGGCACGCCCGCCCGGCGACCAATACTGATAGCCTCCTCCATCGCACCGACATTGTTGCCGGCCCATTCGCGGGCGTGGGTAGCGTAGAAAGCGCCGTCATAGGCCGAGATAGCGTCTGTGATAGCAGCTAGCTCGTCGGTGTTCGAATAGCTTGACGGGGGAAGTGTCAGCCCTGTCGTGAAGCTGAAAGCACCCTGCTCCACGGCTTTCGCGGCTAGCACTCGCATCGTCTCTAGTTCATCGGCATTCGGTGGTCGGTCGTCTGCCAGTCCTGCCGCGAACCGCAGGGCGTTGTGACCCACCTGTGTGGCTATGTTGACACTGACGCCGGTATCCGCAACTCGGGCAGCCCAGCCGTCCAGGTCGGTCCAGTCGCACTCGATCGGCGACGTTTGTGACCGCCTGATCGCCTCCCAGCCCATGGGCCCCACGGGGAACGGCGACATGCCACAGTTGCCTACGACCTCGGTGGTCACGCCCTGGTGGGCTTTACTCTCCGCGGACGGATCGTCGAGGATCGTGAAGTCCGAGTGGGAGTGTATATCGATGAACCCCGGGGTCACGACGTGGCCGGAGGCGTTTATCCTGCGGGCCGCCTCTGCGTCATTCAACGAGCCTATGGCCTCTATCCTGTTGCCCAGGATGCCGACGTCGGCCCGATAGCCGGGTTCGCCGGTGCCGTCGACCACCGTGCCGTTCACAATGAGAGTATCGAAGGGCATTCAGCTGCTCCTTAGGTACGGTTTGTTTCGGTGGCGGCGGAATTCAATTTCCAACCTCCGAACACTATCAGAAGGGCCGCCAGGGCGAACATACCCCACCACGACAGCGATGGTATTGGCGCGTCTGGGACATTGGATTCAAGATCGGCTTGCCCTAACCTCTTGACGACGCCTCACGACGATTGTTGGCTAGGGCCGTAATCT